>JAQYWP010001167.1 GCA_029379285.1 Rhizonema sp. PD38 | reverse complement strand
AAATATGGTAAAGAGCATAAAAAAATACATGTAAATATTTTCACTTATGTACAAGTTAATTAAAGGGAAGCCACAAACCAAACTAACACTTAAGAAAGTTAAATTTTTTAATTTCAAGCTAAAAAACAGATAAAAGATCTAAACTATGGGTCTAGTTAAGAATCATAATGTTCAGTTAAGCTGTCAGTAGTTTGTTTGTCAAAAGGACTGCAGAGTTAATGAAGAAAGGTTTAAGTTCTGATGAAAATTCCTGCAAAGCCTACAATTTATCAGCCTATTTCAGTTAAATTTACTAAACCTTTGGTGATAATATTGTCATGAATGCACGTCGAGGATCTGCAGTGCTTAGTTCTGCACCATTAACAGCACAGCCAGCGGCAACAGGACTGATAGAACAAAGCCGCTTGCGGTTGTTCTCTGGCTCCGCTAATGTACCACTGTCTCAAGAAGTCGCTCGTTACCTGGGCATGGATTTGGGACCAATGATCCGCAAAAGATTTGCGGATGGCGAACTTTACGTTCAAATACAAGAATCGATCCGGGGCTGTGATGTTTATTTAATCCAGCCCTCTTGTCGTCCTGTAAACGACAATTTCATGGAGTTGCTGATTATGATCGACGCCTGTCGTCGCGCCTCAGCACGTCAGGTAACTGCCGTCATTCCCTACTATGGGTATGCCCGTGCTGATCGCAAAACAGCAGGACGAGAGTCAATCACTGCTAAGCTCGTTGCTAACCTACTCACCGAAGCAGGTGCTAACCGGGTTCTCGCTATGGATTTACACTCGTCTCAAATTCAAGGCTATTTCGATCTACCCCTTGATCATATTTACGGTTCGCCAGTGTTACTAAATTATTTGGCAAGTAAACAGTTGCCAGATATTGTGGTAGTTTCCCCGGATGTCGGCGGTGTAGCACGAGCGAGAGCATTTGCGAAAAAGTTAGATGATGCCCCACTGGCAATTATCGATAAACGTCGTCAGGCTCATAATGTTGCTGAAGTGTTAAATGTCATCGGTGATGTAAAAGGTAAAACAGCAGTACTGGTAGATGACATGATCGATACTGCTGGTACTATTACCGCAGGAGCAAAGTTACTACGTGAGGAAGGCGCTCGTCAGGTTTATGCCTGTGCAACTCATGCCGTATTTTCCCCACCCGCAGTTGAACGCTTATCAAGTGGTTTATTTGAGGAAGTCATTGTCACAAACACAATCCCGATTTCCGAGAGCGATCGCTTTCCACAACTTGTCACGCTTTCAGTAGCTAATTTGCTGGGAGAAACCATCTGGCGAATTCACGAAGATAGCTCAGTTAGCAGTATGTTTCGTTAAGGTTATCAATAGTCACCAGTTAGATGTCGTTTGATGCTAATGACTGGTGACATTTTGCTGTATGGGCGTATTGCCGCGACTTGTCCGGTTAAAAGTCTTACTTTAACCTAGGGAGCGTTCCAAGACATACGCTGCTATACCGCTCTACACTTGTTAAAATGCACTCAACACAGTGTTTAGTGGGTTTTTACTTTTGGGAATCTCAATTGTGTCTCCAAGGTTACCCAAGCTCTTACGTGCTGCAAAGAATTCTTCCTCCATGCTACGAGTGTAATTCAATAACAGGGGCTTGTGTTCTGGTGATACACAGCTTTCTATTTCATCTGCTAATAGTCGTTTCCATTGATCTATCATTCTCCATTCCACTCCGACGCTTGGCATCACCATCACACATAAAGGCACTAATTCTTTTTGCAGTGATCTTGGACTTTGCTCTAATAAGCTAAGCCATAAGTAACCTTGAAACATATCTAAGTCACGAAGGCAAGAGTGTGCTATTTCTGGATGACTCAATCCACCTCTTCGGCTACGATGGTCAGGAAATAATTGTAAAAGTTGACAGTAAACTGTTGAACTAATCTCAGAAGCTATAGGCAACATTTGTTCAACTATAGCTAAGGCTTCTGAACCTTGCTCATGCTTAGCAGCAGCTGCACAGACTCTTTGCCAAGGTATAGCAACCTGTTCTTCAACAAATTTGAAGTAGGGACACAGTAGCACTTTCTCTACAGATGTTAGCTGATTAATAAGTAACTTGTTAGTAAAATTGAATAATGTAGTCAGAAAGCCAACTGTGCGCCAATCATTTACCATTACGTGTTGTTCTTGATATTTTAGTAGCATTTGTTCTATTTCATTTGCCAGATTTACTACATCTGGAATCGACCATAATAAAAGAGAATCCTGCTTAGCAACACTGGATGTATTCATTTGTCTTGTGAGTGGAGCAACAAGGATACCAGACTGCTGTTGGTAAACTTCTAGTAACTTTTGATAAACTTGGTTGGCAAATTGAGTTATTCTTAGTACCCAATGAGAATCAATAATCTCAGGAATATATTCGTAAAGAGATTTTGCCTGCTGCTCTGCCTGTTTGTTTGTGACAAGCAATACATTATTCAATAATTTAGCTGTAGTTAAGGCTCGTGCTTCTGGCAAAGCGGCTTTAATCAATTCTCCATATAACTTTGAATTTTGGGTCAGAGAAGACATATCCACTGTATAACGCTCTGCCCAAAAGTTAACCAAAAGCTTTACCGAGGGATTTTCAGAAGTTTTAGTAGGTAAAAGCATTTATTAACCTGTAAGTAACAATATAATAGACCTCATAAACAATACAATGTTACGGTTGCGATTATGTATATTTTGTGTGTTTTTTTTGTAGATTTTTCGTAAAAAGTAAGCCGGGTAACTGCTTAGTAAGCATACTTAATTACCTTCCAAAAAAATGAATCTTAAGTATAAAAAAAACTTTAGTGTATAACCAAGAGCAACAATGAAATATACTTTTAACCCATTTTTACAAAGAAAAATATTGACTTTGTTGCGGAGTGCATTTATGTAATTCGGAGTAATAGAAAATGATAATTTTGGGTATAAAGACGCACTATAG
>JAQYWP010000194.1 GCA_029379285.1 Rhizonema sp. PD38 | reverse complement strand
GTATTGAAGTACACCGCGAGCAATTGCCTCGGCCATTTGATTTTGGTACTCTGGAGTCTGCAGTTTAGCCGCATCCTCACGACCAGTCATGTAACCTGTTTCTACAAGAATTGAGGGCATAGAACTTTTTCTGAGAACAAAAAATCTTGCCTGCCTGATTCCTCTGTCTCTCACATTAACATTTTGGAGAATGGTATCGTGGACAACACGAGCCAAACCAAGACCACTGTCGAAATAATACACTTCCAAACCGCTGACATCAGGACGACCTGCACCTGCGGAATTGGCATGGACACTGACAAAGACATCAGCATGAACTCGCTGAGCCATTTCTACTCTAGGACCAAGGTCTACAAAATAGTCAGCATTTCTTGTGAGTTGTACTTGTACGCCATTTTGCTCCAAAATTTGTGCCACCCTAATGCCAATAGGCAAGACAATATTCTTTTCTTGTAGTGCACCAATACCAATTGCTCCAGAGTCTTTGCCACCGTGTCCAGGATCGATAATTGCTACTGCCCGTCCATTATAAATATGAGGAGTCAATGGTTGGGGGTAATTTGTCATTCTTCCTGGTAGTGTCGGTAAATCTACAGGGGGTGTGAGCATGGCCGTGCGTCGTAATTTTAAAGCCACACTGGTGCGGTTGCTCTGGTTGAATGACTTAATTTCTACTCCTGCCGCAGGTTGAACAAAAATGACAACTGTACGAGGATCTTGCTGTTGTAGACGTATCCGTAAGATGGGACTGTCTGAGTGAAATAATGGTCCTTTTGGGCTTGCTGCTAATTGAGAATTAGCGATAGTGATGCGGAACAAACCAGGCTTAGAGCTATCCCAATCTCCACTGGCTTCTAAATTGCGATCGCCTCTAATCACAAGTTGCGAGTCACGATCTGCGAGTTCCACAGATTGAATTGTGGATAATTCGCTCGTCAAAGAATTAAGCGGAGTGGGAAATCTTGAGTCAGTGTTATTTGTAGGTAATTTGCCACTCAAACGATTTGGCAGAATCACCACACCTTGACTACTCGTACTCGCCTCCCAGTCAGGACTGTCTTTATCTAAGAACAACGCTATGCGAACAACAGGAGGTTGTGTTTCCAGTTGGGTAAATTGGATGTGCTTTACTCCGTACTGGTTAATAGGTAAATCTCTTTGTGCCAGATCTGATGATAATCTAGCGTTAGAAATATCCATGTAAGTGATGCCATCGCGACTGCGATTAACCTTTACTTGAGGATGACTACCACTAGTCGCCATGAAAAAACCATCCTCTGTTACTCGTAGGTTTTCAACTTGAGTCACCCCAACTGTTGTGTTCGCAATGCTCGATAGAGCGGGTTGAGTATTATCATTGCCATCACTCCTTCTGTTTTCAATATTTTCCCTTGGCAATGATGTTACTTCCACTTGCTGTGGCGTTGGTAATTTCACTCTCCAGAAGAAGGCTGTTGCCTGCTCAAACTTCACCTGTTGGGGATCTAGGGTATAACCTGGATTGATGTCCACAATTATACGAGTTGTTTGTTCATCAAGCTGTGCAACACGAATCGAGCGAAACATGCTGCTGGCTGACGGCGAAATCTGTGGACGCCCAGATGATGTTCCAGGCAAATCAATCGCCAAACGAGTCGGGTTAGAGATAAGTTGTGCCTTAGGTTGAACTTCCCCCTCAGTATAAATCTCTAATTGGTTTTGAACAGCATCAAAACGCCAAAACCTTAGTTTTGCTGCATGAGCGGGCAACGATAGCATGAAGATAGTTAAAACAGTACCAGGCAGTAACCAGTGTAATTTCACAGAGTGTTCTCCTGATTTGCATTCTCGTAATTGTCCATTTGTTAGAGCAGAGAAAAATCCTCACACTATCGCAGTCCAAACAGCTGCTTTCATAAGAAAATCTAATAAAATAGCACTTATTGCTCCAACACCAAAACATAGTTGGCGTTAAATTCTAGCATACCCTTCTCAGTTTTCTTTGCCTTTGTGGCATTATGACTTAGTTATGCTAATGGCTAACTCAGTATTTAGAGAAAAATTATAAAATATGGACTATCGTATGAGACGTTCAATAGGGCAGAAAAGTTTCCGCCCTATAGACAAAGCAATTAATGTGTTTCCTGCTGCTCTGGATTTTCATCCTCTAGTGATGTGGATGCGATCGAGTCCATGAGTGATTGTGTTGATGAGGACACTATTCTCGGCGAGTTCTCCACACCAAGTTGTATCAAAGTGTCCCCTGTTACCTCAATTTGTGGTTTTGTTAAAACGAACTGTAATAAGGAAGGAGCTAAAAAAGTCGTCAGAACAACCATCAAGATAATTGCCGCCTCTAGTGGTTTTGAGAGAATCCCGATAGAGGAACCAATACCAAGAAAGACTAATCCCACTTCGCCGCGAGGAATCATTCCTACACCAATTGCCAAACGGTTGAGCTTAGTTTCGCCAAAGACACTTAAGCCCGTACTGACTTTACCCAGAATGGCAACTACGAGGAGAAAAATTGCCATAGCTAATCCTTCCCGATTGCTAGGAATTGCTGGGTTTAAAACTCCTAAATCTGTTTTTGCTCCTACAGTGACAAAGAAAATAGGCACTAGCATGTCAGCTATCGGAACAACTTGCTTTTGCAATTCTTTGCGCTTATCTGTTTCTTCTAAGACTAAGCCGGCTGCAAAAGCCCCAAGAATTGCTTCTAACTGGATCGCAGCCGCGAAGTAAGCCATAACAAAAGCGAAGATGAATGCTGGAATCACCAGCTCGCCACGAGTTTTAAGTTTGTCAACGATCGCCACAAAGGACTTGTTAAAGACATTACCCAGGGCGATCGCACCCAGAAGAAAACTACTGGCACTGATAATCAGATAAATAACTTTGCCAACATCCACAGCTCCATCTTTAGCAAGGCTTGCCACCACTGCCAAAACGATAATTCCTAGTACGTCATCAATAACGGCAGCGCCTAAAATAATTTGTCCTTCTTGAGTATTAAGACATCCAATTTCTGAAAGCACCTTAGAAGTAATACCAATACTTGTCGCCGTCAACGCCGCCCCGGCAAAAATTGCTGGTACGGCGGGAACCCCAAACAATAACATTAATCCTGCCGTGCCAGCAGCAAAAGGTACAACCACCCCGACAACTGCCACAACAGTTGCCTGAAAACCAACCGCCATCAAGTCTTTTAAGTTTGACTCCAAACCGATTTCAAAGAGCAGGATGATAACACCCAATTCTGCCAAAACAGAAATGACATTCGACTGCGCCTGAAAAACAGCATCTGTAGCGTTGAGACTCAAGCCAGCAGTTTTGTTGAGGAAGATCATAATTAAAGAGTTAGAACTATCTGCCCCGCTTTCTGGAAATACCAAAAGATGTAGAACAGATACGCCCACGACTACGCCACCGACGAGTTCCCCTAAAACAGGCGGAAAACCCAATCGGTTTGAGAACTCTCCACCAATTTTGCTGGACAAGTAGATGACGACTAAGCTTAGCAGCACTGCTGCTACTACCAGTGAACTATCTGCTTTTTCTGTTGCCGTTGCCAAGAGCAGTAATGGGACGGTTGTGAAATCTAAGTGCATGGGTTCTGTGGAAACTCTTCTCTTTAATTTACCAAGCTGTTGAACCCAAACTTGTAGCTAAAGAGTGCTTTTGAGTAATGAGTAATGAGTAATGAGTAATGAGTATAAAGAGTAATACTGAGTTTTAAGTAAAAACAGTAATACATAGTGATGAGTACTGTAATTCAGTATTTTCCTAAATCTAAGTTCTCTCATGGTGATAGACTATCTTACTCATAACTCATGACTCATTCCTCATCACTCATTACTCATTACTCATCATTAACCGAAATTATCGGGATTGTTATCCATTTCATAATCTGTATCCCTTTTAGAACCTAATAACTCCAGTTGCTCCACTAAAATCACGGGTGAAGAACGGTTTGCGCCTGTCGTGCGATCACTCCAAGTGTCAAATTTCAAAGAACCTTTGACGGCAATTTGTTTGCCCTTTTTTACATAGTCACCTGCTACCTGAGCTGTTTTTCCCCAGATTTCGAGATTGAACCAATCAGTTTGTTCACCGTCTCTACTGCGTCGGTTGACAGCCAACGTTAAACGACACTTGATGCTACCAGACTCAAAATACTTCATATCAGGGTCGTTACCAACACGACCGATTAAGGTGACAACGTTAATACTCATGTGTTTCCTCTCAGTACAGACGTACTTATCCATTTTGACTTTGAGAGAAGCCAATTGCAAAGGGATAAGAAAGTTGGCGTTATATAAACAACAATTAAATTAGAGTCTTTAGCACTCTTCTATGACTCTGGAGAGAAAATAATCGAGGTAGTGGGACGCAGCACCAACAAAGTTTGCCTGGGCAGCCTAAAGCAAAAGTAAGATTTCAAATTTAATCTGATGAGAGTAATAAAAGTGCGTTAGTTATGGCACTTTACAAGCAGCTATCAAGTCAATTATATAAATCTCTCAATAACGCTGCTCAAACCTAAAAAACTAATGTACGCTGATAGTTGATAGCTAATTACTGTGGACTTACATAAAAGATATTTTCTCTTACTCACAAAAATATACTGATGTACTTATGGGCAGAGCGAATAAAAGTAAGTAGCAGCTAAAAGGCAAGGTAAAAATTCCCAAAATATCTGTGGAAACATCAGCTGCTTTACTAGACTCAGGTCAAAAAACATAATAAAATCCAGCACAATTGCAACTTACGTTAGTTGTCAATAATATTAAAAATAGGGGGCGTAGAAAGGAGTGGGTCTTTTCAGTAGGTTTTCCTTGTCGCGGGATATGGGTATCGATCTCGGTACTGCCAACACCCTCGTATATGTATCAGGTAAAGGCATTGTTCTTCAAGAACCTTCAGTGGTTGCTATCGACCAAAACGAAAAGGTTGCACTAGCAGTTGGAGAAGAAGCAAAAAAAATGCTCGGTCGGACACCAGGAAATGTGATTGCTGTACGCCCCTTAAGGGACGGTGTAATCGCTGACTTTGATACAGCCGAGCTGATGTTGAAAAGTTTTATTCAGCGCGTTAACGAAGGCAAGTCTCTCGTATTACCCCGGATTGTCATTGGCATTCCTAGTGGAGTGACAGGGGTAGAAAGACGGGCTGTGATGGATGCAGCTACTCAAGCAGGGGCAAGAGAAGTTTACTTAATTGACGAGCCTGTAGCAGCAGCAATAGGAGCAGGACTCCCAGTGGCCGAACCTACTGGGAACATGATTATCGATATTGGTGGCGGGACAACAGAAGTGGCAGTGTTAAGCCTTCAAGGTACGGTGCTGAGCGAATCAGTCCGCATTGCCGGAGATGAACTCACTGAAGCCATCATGCAGTATATGAGAAAAGTTCATAATTTAGTGATTGGAGAACGCACTGCCGAAGACATTAAAATTCGGATTGGTTCTGCATACCCTACAGCTGATAATGATGATGCCATGATGGAAGTTCGAGGGTTACACCTTCTTTCTAGCCTACCGCGAACTGTCACAATTAAAGGACCGGAAGTACGAGAGAGTATGTCAGAACCACTTTCTGTTATTGTAGAAGCAGTAAAGCGGACATTGGAGCGTACACCTCCAGAACTAGCAGCAGACATTATCGACCGAGGCATTATGCTAGCTGGTGGAGGTGCGCTTCTAAAAGGGATAGACACCCTAATCAGTCATGAAACAGGAATTGTGACACATATTGCAGCTGACCCTTTAAGCTGTGTTGTCTTGGGAACAGGTCGTGTATTAGAAAACTTCAAGCAGCTTGAAAGAGTTTTCAGCGGACGTTCTCGCAGTCTATAGCTCAGTGGCGACAATTTTAAGATATTGGATTTGCTCTAAAATTCAATATCTTAAATAAAATTATATATAAAAAAGGTTCATTATGTTTATAACACGTCGTAAGTGGGAAAGAAAAGGTTTACAAATTGGTTTGCTGGGTCTAATGTTCGGTAGTGCGTGGTTACTTCGACAAACTCAAGGTGCTGTTGTACTTGAGTTATATCAGGGAATCACTCGTCCACTACAAATGTTTCAGACATTCCCAAAAGAAGAACGCCTCAAAGATGCCCGAGTTTTGGAACTGCAAACTCAGATAGTAGATTTAGAAAATCAAAATAAAAAGCTAAAACAATTATTGAATTACGTTGAGAAAGAGCCGATTGTATCGCGTCCTATTCCGGCTCGGGTTGTGGGACGTAGTGCAGATAACTGGTGGCAGCAGGTTACTTTAAATCGAGGTAGCCTTGCGGGAATTAAAGAAGGCTATATAGTGAGAGCAGAAGGCGGACTAGTCGGTTTGGTGGCAAGTGTAACGCCCAATACTAGCCGCGTCTTATTAATCAGTGATTTTAAGAGTAAAGTCGGTGTCACAGTTAGTCGCACTGGAGCTAAAGGTGTTTTGCGAGGAGATTCTTCAGCTGAGGCAGTTCTGGAATTTTATGAGAAAGTCCCAAATGTAAAACCTGGAGATGTCGTCTCTACGTCCAATTACAGTCAAAAGTTTCCGTCAGGTTTGGCTATAGGGCGAGTAAAATCTCTGGATTTAAAGAAACTGCCCACATCAGTCGCGAAAATTGAATTATTTCCACCGATCCACTCTTTGGATTGGGTAACAGTATATCCGAAGCAGGAAAACCCACAACCAGAGAACTCCCCACAGAGCGAACAATCAACAACCAAAAAGTAATAATTAGATTTTAAAACAGCAAATGAGGATTCCTAAATTTTGGGGTAAAATTCAGACTAGACCAAAATCGCGGTCGCGAAAATCTAAAAATCAAATCAACCCTCTGACTAAGTGGCATCCCAGACTCCGGCAAATAGTAGACGGAATAGTCACCGTAGGGTCGGTCATGTTATGTTTACTCATACTGCCAACCCGTTTTCCAGGAATGGAATTATTAGGTATTGAACCTAACTGGTTATTAATTTGGGTCGTGGTTTGGAGTTTGAAGCGAACAGCCTTTCAAGGTGCCGTAGCAGGTATAGTTATCGGTTTACTTCAAGATGCTATGACATCTGCCGACTATAGCGATCCTACTCATGCCTTAAGTTTAGGATTGGTAGGATTGATCACAGGTTATATTCAAAAGCAGCGTTTTATTCAAGAAGACTTTATTTTTATAGCCCTAATTGTTTTTGGAATGGCTGTTTTGGCAGATACAATTTTTGCATCCCAACTAGTTTTCATGAGGGATCGCAATACAGCAGGAGATATCTGGAGTTACTATCAGAAGGTTGTCTTGGCTTCAGCTATCCTTAGTAGCCTCTGGGCACCTGTTATATATTATCCCTTGAATCGTTGGTGGCATCAGTTAAGATTAGCAGAGCAATCTTCTTGAATAGCATATGCTGTTTGATGTCACGACTTGGTACTTAGAAATGCTTTCACTCCCGCGAGCTTCATTCTACTTTCTCAAGCAACCCAAACTTAGTGATTGTAACTAGTCAAGGAAAACAAGATTTATTTGTGGAAATTATTGTGATCTAAAGACGAAGGCAGAAATTTGCCCCTTAGCTTGTCCTGTAGGAGGAGCAACGAGTAAAAGGAGACAACACCGTATCCTTCAGGATAAAAGCGGTGTGCCAGGGAACCAGCCAGTTCAACTGAACATTTGGGATATTAAGAGCTTGGCTAACTCTTAAGAATCCTCTACTTAGAAAGTAGAGGAGTGTCAAAGATACCTGTTGTGCGCCCTAAAATTACTTGTGGCGCATTTTTTATGTGTAAAGTTAATAAAACGTTCTTCAAGATTATGCATAGTGGTTTAGATTATTGTAATTTTTATCGCTGTCTTCTTGTTTGTTCCCTATGGGAGAAAAAATAATCAGAGGACGCGATAAAAATCAGCCGGTATTCCTCTCTCAGTATCGATCCTTTGTACGGATAGAGTATGGGACTTCTGCCGGATTAGTTGAAGCTAGAGTTAACATTGCCCAAAATTATGGATAATTCCTCAGTGGTCGATCAACCAGATAACTCAGATATCGTTAATACCCACAAAAATCTATTCATATCTCCTCAGAATTCACACCCGAATGAAACAGTAGGAACAGATTTTGACCGAAGGATAATGCAGCGGTGTTTGGAACTTGCCCGCCAAGCTACCGGACGTACTTCTCCAAATCCTTTGGTAGGAGCCGTGATTGTCAAAGATGGGGAGATTGTTGGGGAAGGGTTTCATCCGTGTGCGGGGGAGCCTCATGCAGAAGTTTTTGCCTTGAAGGCAGCTCAGGATCGCGCTTGCGGAGCAACTATCTACGTCAGCCTCGAACCTTGCAATCACTATGGACGTACTCCTCCTTGTACATCTGCCCTGATTGCAGCTGGAGTGGCAAAGGTGGTGGTGGGTATGGTAGATCCCAATCCCTTGGTAGCTGGCGGTGGTATTGCCCGGTTACGTGAAGCTGGAATAGAAGTCTTGGTAGGAGTGGAACAAGAAGCTTGTCAGAAGCTGAATGAAGGCTTTGCCCATCGTATTCTCTATCATCGACCTTTGGGCATTTTGAAATATGCCATGACTTTAGATGGTAAAATTGCTACTATTACCGGTCATAGCACCTGGGTGACAAATCAAGTTGCCCGCAGTGAAGTCTATCAACTGCGGGCTGCCTGTGATGCAATAATTGTTGGCGGTAATACAGTCCGACAAGATAATCCTCATTTAACTAGTCATCAAGAGGGAGCGCATAATCCTTTACGGGTTGTGATGAGCCGCCATCTCAACTTACCAGAGGTGGCTCATTTGTGGCAGACTGCGGAGGCACCTACTTTGGTGTTGACTGAAATTGGAGCTAACCCTGATTTTCAAGAACTGTTGCGAAAACAATCTGTGGAAGTGGTGGAGTTAACATCACTCACACCAGATCGAGCAATGGCTCACTTGTATGATCGGGGTTTTTGCAGCGTGCTGTGGGAGTGTGGGGGAATCTTAGCTGCTAGTGCGATCACTCAGGGAGCAGTACAAAAAGTTCTTGCCTTTATCGCTCCTAAAATCATTGGTGGTAATAGTGCGCCCACACCTGTGGGTGATTTAGGTTTTACTATCATGACAGAGGCACTGTCTCTAGAACGTGTTGAAGTGCGTATGGTGGGTTCTGACTGTTTGATAGAAGGTTATTTGCCACACAAAAGTCAGTAGTTGTTTACCATTGATCATTTGTCATTAGTTTGTATTCATCTGTGTTCTTTAAACGAGGAGCTTTCAGAGTAAGTATTTAGCCTTTAGCCACCAGCTGTCGTGCCTCTAAATCCAATTCAATAGCTCTTGGCATGATAGCTGAAGCGCTTACTAACAATGGCGTTCATAAACAATATCACGAATGAGGGTTAGCCGAGATTGAATGTATTCACTGAGAAAGTAGGTTTCGCGGCAATCTAGTAACAGTTGCTTCTTGGTTTGTTTTACCAACCACTGCACCAAGCTAGCATCATCTAACTGCAACAGCGTCTTGGCTTGTGCGGTTTCAACTACAGACCAAACCTGACGCATAATCGTAGGAGTCATTCGACCTCCATTTAATCATTAGCTTAGTTACTCTCAGGATACACAATCCGGTAGAAGCTTCCAGCATGAATGTAGAAGCTGACACAAGTGTTATTAAAAACTTAATAAATTGATTTATAACTTGATGTTGATTAAGAATCTTGAGCTATTGCAATACGCCTTTATCGAAAAAGGATGAACGGAGGAGAGCCCAATACCGCACTAAGATCTTTCCTAACATTTGTGAGAGCGATGACTCCTAAGGGGGATCTATAAAAATAAATATCCAGCAGTTCATTCTAGATCTCTCGTCGTAGTCGCGAAGCTCCACTCTAGAGAGTACTCTCTAGAACGAGACTTCGCGCGAAGTCTGCCGGGGGAAGCTTCCCCCGGCGTGCTTCGCCCAATATTCGGACATACGGCTGAATATTTATTTACTAGTAAGTGCCTAACAAAGCTGTTTTTCGTCTAGCATAAATACTTAAGTAGGCAAATAGAATTAATTACACACTGGATTTATCTCAAACCCTTGAAAAATCTCATCGCTAAAGGAATTGGATGTGTAAATAATTTTGTGTAGGTACTTACTTACACTCTAGCTTTGTTTCATTCTGAATGTGCGCTCGGCACATGGACTGCTGACGACAAGCTCTGAAGCGGGCGTAAGGCGTAGCGTCTAGAAAGAGTGAGAAGACAATTCCCGATCGCTGCTGCGCGAGCGGGTGACGCTCCAACTGGAGCGTCCGCTACTTGTCACGCTTCCTGAGAGCGGAAAGGTACGTCGTTCAAGGCAGCATCTAGAAAGAGTGAGTGGATCGCAGTTGCCGTCTCTAGCGGGCGTTAGCCCCCTGTAGCGCTGCCTCACCGCTAAGAACGTCTACGTGAATGGCTAATGCAAACCTTCATGACAACCTAGAGAATACAGAACACACAATAGGTCATAGTTCAATGAGGAATAACCTCAGCAAAAGAATTTAGGACTCAGAATTTTATGAGAAAGAACGTAAATCTCAGAATTTAATGATTTTAAACATTCTGAGTTCTTCAACGCAATTCGTGTCACTGAGTTTGCCAGAGGTGTAGTCAAATGTGTTCCTCAAATTCATCCTCTAATGGTTGTGCGTGATTAGTGGAGGATCTCAATTCCCTACTAACAGGTTCTGAGTTCTGTATTCTGAGTTCTTCTTCAATTCAGAATGTCCAGTCTTGATGAAGCGGAGCAAACGGAAAATGGTGCAAGCGCACGAACTCTATGACGATTGACGCTCCCCATGTCTAAAGACTTGGGGATCCTGCAATCTTGTTCAGCCGTATCTCTCGCATATCTGACTGTCGAAATTTTCCACACTTCGGGCAGTAATTCCCTTAGGCGGGTGAGGGTACTCCACCCACAATGGATCGATATCTTCCGTT
>JAQYWP010001166.1 GCA_029379285.1 Rhizonema sp. PD38 | reverse complement strand
TTCTAATAATGTCTTAAAATTAGTAGTTCGTATTTACACTTAAGTACAAATACGAATTGAAATTCCCATGTAAAATGGTCAATGCTTAATAAATATGGTCGAATTGTGTAGATTCCGTGTCATTTCTTTCTACTTGATGTTTATTTTTGCAGAGACTCCAATTCCTTCAAAATATTCAAGAGATTAGGATCGATGATCGCTTTCTCAGCAGAGACGAAAAAGCTTTTCTTTCCCTTTTAAACCTTGATGACTGTAAACACTAGCCTGTAAACCCATTTTCAAGCGGTCGATTTGACGTACAAAGTGGGCTTCTGGTGAAATTCCTGCTTCATACTCTTCCCGTAAAGCCCAGTCAGTTGAGCTACTAGGCAGTTTCGACAAAACTTGTTGCACGGACTGGCGTTCGAGACGCTGTTTCTCCACAGCTTCTACCTTATCTAGTGGTGTAAAGTCGCCTGCATAAATTTCTCCAAAATCGTGCAACAGTGCCATGCAAATCACTTTTTGCTTGTTTAATTCAGGGGAGGAGCGTCTGCAAGAAATAGCGCTAATAATATCAGGCAAAACGAATGTTCAGCAACGCTCAAAGCAATATTGTTCGGGGACACCACGCTGTAACCAACCTTGACGATAAAGTCGCTTGAGTTAAATTCAAAATATGCTCGACAATAGCCGATACTTCTTTGTGGCTGAGAAGACTGTGGGGAATCAAGGCTTTGGTTTTCATAATGGTGAGTCCCCTAAGATGAAAGGGTAATCAATAAACTCAATATATTGTCCCTACTCCCAACCCGAGCTACGACGAGCTTTGAGTAAACTTTAAAGCTTGACCGCGCACTTCAGTATACAATTGACCTTTATTGTAAACAATCTGACCTCCAACTATAGTGACAACAGGCCACCCAGTAAGATTCCAGCCTTCAAAAGGACTCCAACCACATTTAGTTAACAAATCCTCGCGGCGTACTGGGTGGTAAGTGTTCAAATCTACCAGAACTAAATCGGCATCATAGCCTGGAGCGATCGCCCCCTTGTTCAAAATACCGTATGCTTTTGCCACAGCCGTTGACATCCAGTTAGCAACCGAGGCAATAGTACACCTTTGCTGCATTGCAGCGGTTAACATCAAAGGCAGAGACGTTTCCACTCCTGGCATTCCAGAGGGACTTTTGGGATATTCTTGAGCTTTTTCCTCTAAAGTGTGAGGTGCATGATCTGTCGCAATGAAGTCAATCACACCGTCACGCAAAGCTTGCCAGAGAACCTCATTATCGTGGGGCAATCGCAAAGGTGGATTCATTTGCGCTCGTGTACCAATCTTCTCATAAGCACTCGTATTCAACAACAAATGCTGTGGTGTCACTTCTGCCGTTACCCAACTCGGTTTATCCTGGCGCAGTAAGTCTGCTTCTTCAGCCGTTGACATGTGTAGAATATGTAGACGTCGTTGGTATTTTTTAGAAAGTTTTAGTGCAAGTTGAGTAGCTAGGAGTGCCGCTTGATTGTCTTGAATTTGGGAGTGAACTGCAGGATCGTGAATGTCGGCAAATTCCTTTCTCCGTTGGTAGATTCTAGCTTGATCTTCTGCATGAACAGCAATTAGGCGATCTCCAGTTGCAAATATAGCTTCAAGTGCTGTATCTTGATCCACCAGTAATTCACCGTGCATTGATCCCATAAAAATCTTAATTCCCGGCGTTGGGTTTGCCGTCAGCAAATCTGGCAGATCCTCAGCTGTTGCCCCAATAAAAAAGCCATAATTAACAAGACATTTTTGGGAGGCACGTTGTAGTTTATCATCAAGTGCCTGTTGAGTAACGGTTAGAGGGCGTGTATTCGGCATTTCCAAGAAGGACGTAACTCCTCCTTTAGCACAAGCACAACTAGCGGTGAACAAGTCTTCCTTATGTTCTAATCCAGGTTCGCGGAAATGTACCTGAGGATCGATGACTCCTGGCAACAAAGTTAACCCATGAGCGTCAATGACTGTGGTTGATGCTGTAGTAGAAATTTCTGGTGCGACTTCGACTATTGTGCGATCACTCGTTAGCACATCAGCGATCGCTAATTCACCATTAGGTAAAATAATTTGAGCGTGACGAATCAGCAAACTTATAGGAAATGGCATTGTTGTCATTCGATTTTAGATTTTAGATTTTGGATTTTGGAGCCACAACAAGTGCGAGGCTTCAGTGCTTTGTAGCATCTGCCGTTGATATGGATTTATTCCTCGGTTTGTACCATTCATAAGTACTATCAAGGAATCTGCCAAGAGCGTAAAATAAGTTTAAAAGTAAATTTGTACAATTAAGATTAACAAATAAAGGTAAGCATTCAGCCTGTAGTTTAAATCTATAGCGCACGTACAGTTTATCAGGGTTATGCCAGGTCTGTTGAATTCACCATTCTCGCGCTACAGCTAACCCCTAACTACTAATTATTGAATGCTGACGATCAAGTATCCCTAAGCGGACTTACTAATTAAAAGCCGCACGCCTTCACTTAAATAATTTCATGCAAAATAAAGTGTCTGATAACAATTCTAGCCAACAACCCGATAATTCCTGGATAGCAGAACTCGTTAGAACAATTGTACTGAGTATTTTCTTAGCCTTAGGGATTCGTTCCTTTGTTGCTGAGGCACGTTGGATTCCCTCTGGTTCTATGGAACGGACGCTACATGGGACAAACAATCAGTGGGAGGCAGATAAAATTATCGTCGATAAGTTAAGTTATAAATTTTCTTCTCCCAAACGGGGAGATATTGTAGTCTTTTCACCTACACAAGAACTACAGAAGGAAAGTTTCAAAGATGCTTTTATTAAGCGTGTGATTGGCTTACCAGGAGACAAGATAGAACTTAGGGGCGGTAAAGTTTATATTAACAACAAGCCCCTTCAAGAAAAGTACCTTGACGCCGAGCAGCGTACATCTGTTGATGTTTGTAGATC
>JAQYWP010001165.1 GCA_029379285.1 Rhizonema sp. PD38 | reverse complement strand
ATACCCATCAGCGGTGCAACAATCACCGTCGCCAGCGTCAGTTGCCAATTCAAGTAGATCATATAGATAGGAATTGCCACCAACTGCAAAACACAGGGGACAAAATCGTGAAAGAGTTTATTCACCACTTCTCCAACGCGATCAACATCTTCCGTCAGGCGGTAAGATAAATCACCTGCTTTTGCTGTTTCAAAAAAGCTGAGATTAAGTTTTTGCAGGTGGGTATAAACCTGCTTGCGGAGAGCTAAGGCAACTTGTAAAGCAGCTTTTGCCATGTAGATATCTTGTACAGACTGAAAAAAACCGCGTACAAGAAACACTCCCGCAAGAAAAAACGCAAGTTGGGCGATCGCCATCACATTACCCCTTCCAAAGGGAGTTGCCAATTTCCCTGCAAGCTCTATCAAAGCTAATGTTGCCAGCACATAACCCAAGATGCCAATGAACCCCTTAATGATAGTTTGCCACTGGGGTTGGATATACGGTAGAAGTTGCCAGTAATTAGATCGCGTTTTCAAGCTCGAAGATCCACAATCATATTTTTCTTCCTATGACGCTCTCAGCTTTAATGCTGTTTCTGAAAGTCGCAGCGTATTGCATTACACCAATCAAGAGCCATTCTGCGCTCAATGCTTACTCGATCTATTCTCTTGAATGATATGAATGATTGATGGAAGTAAAGAAATCACAATAATTAACGCAATAATCGGTAACAAATACTTATCTAGTTGTTCTGCAGGTACAGATTTACCTAAGAAAAATCCTAATAGAGTGATCCCAAAAGTCCAAAGAAAGCCACCTATTAAGTTATAAAACATAAATGTTCGATACCGCATGGCACCAATACCAGCGACAATTGGTGCGAAAGTCCGAATTATTGGCGTAAAACGTGCTATAACAATCGTTTTATTACCATACTTTTGATAAAAATTTTGGGTTTTTTCCAAATTTTTCTTCTTAAATAACCATGAATCTTCTTTCTGAAATAACCTGCGTCCCAATCTGTAACCAGTCGCGTAGCCTACATTATCGCCTAAGACTGCACAAACAAAAGAACCAAATATCAAAACTACAATGTTCAGTGATGACTGAGGAAGAGATGCAACAAAGCCCGCTAAAAACAGTAAACTATCTCCAGGCAGAAAAAAACCTATGAGTAATCCAGATTCAGCAAAGACCATTGCCCAAACAGGCCAGTAACCATATAAGTTAATTATATTTCGTAGTTTCTCAAGGTCAATCAGTTCTCGGATATCAAAATGCATAGAAGGTCCTTGTTATGGGAAAAATGAACGAGTAAGAATTCAGAATATCCTCATCGGTGAATCTAGAAGGAGCATTAACGTAATTCGTGATTGGATAATATCCCCTATAAACCCCTAGCGAACCTCCATCTACAAACCAGAGTAGGAGTATAGCTGAATTCTTCACTTGGGCAATATTGATAAAATATAGAGGAAAATACAATTTATTTAAATTTAGTTCACACAAAATTCACAACGACTATCAAAATTTAAAATTCCGGTGTTTTCACCTGTGATTTAGTGTGCCTATTGTTCCTTGTAACTTTCTACCCACTCACCTTACTCCCTCCGTAAAATTACAAACAAAGGCGGCTATGCAGAGGGCATCCGTGCTGAAGGTAGGAAGAGAAAGAATCCTACATTCGTGTGAAGTCTTGGGGGCGTCTGCAACCGTCCCCAGAGCTTCACGTGTTTAAAGCCCACCCCGTGCATGATTTTTAGGCAATTTACCTTCAGCACGGATGCCTTGTCCTGACGGACACGCTGCCTTTCTTTTGTAACAACAGAATCCAACAACCCGACGCGATCGCCCACTAACTGCACTTTCCCGGAAATGCGATCGCCACTGAAACGACTAAATCTCATAACTCGCATTATCATTAGTTTGTACAGTGCGTAACTTCTATTAACAAAATATAGTGATTTAAAAAAAGTCCGACAAAATTTTCTGATGGCAGCCAAACAGGTGCGACTGCGGTTTGAAGCAGAACTAGCTCAAGCGGTTGGTTATCTACCAATTTGGTTAATTCTCACTCTTGCTTCAAAATTCAAAAAGTGTTACTCAAGCTCAGCAACTCGTTGATCAAAAATATGAGTATAAATGAGAACTTAGATATAAATCCTCTTGAACCCCCAAATAATACATCAGCAAAGTGGTGGGCAATGTTAGGGGAAGGACTGGGTGTACTCATGTTTACTATCGACACCAGTATTGTCAACATTGCTTTACCCACTTTAGTGCGTGTCTTCCATACGAACTTTGCGACAATTCAATGGGTTGTCTTGAGCTACCTGCTAGTTGTGACGGCAGTAGTGTTGGGTGCAGCGCGTCTGGGAGATATGCTTGGCAAGAAACCGCTGTACCTGGGAGGATTAATACTGTTTACAATCAGTTCGCTATTATGCGGACTTGCACCTGGAGATTACTGGCTGATTGGGTTTCGCGCACTACAAGGACTGGGAGCAGTGATGATTTCCGCACTGGGGGCGGCGATCGTTACTGAGGTTTTTCCCCACTCCGAACGGGGAAGGGCGTTGGGGATCATCGGTGCGGTTGTTTCATTGGGGGTTGCATTAGGGCCAACAGTCGGGGGATTGCTGATCAATATTTCTGGCTGGCGGACCATTTTTTTGGTCAATGTGCCGATTGGCATATTTGCGAGTTTTGTCGTTCTTCGCAGTGTTCCACCCAGTGTCAGGAATAATAACAAACAGCGATTTGATTGGCTGGGGGCACTGATTATGACAGTAATCTTGGTCTGTTTTGCCGTGGGGATGACAGAAGGACAAAACCACGGCTTTACTAATAGCAGGACGTTGGGACTGTTGGCGATCGCGGCTGTTTGCTTGGTAAGTTTCTTGTGGATTGAATCTCACATCACTCAGCCCATGCTGGACTTGCAGATGTTTCGCAACATGCAGTTTAGCCT
>JAQYWP010000193.1 GCA_029379285.1 Rhizonema sp. PD38 | reverse complement strand
CGCCGCTGTCTTCTTCTATTGGTACGTTTGTTGATGGAGTCTTTTTTGAGTCAGCGAAAGGAGATCTGTGTTGGGGTTGGAGTTGGGGATTGATTTGGACCGCAGGCTGCATCGGAAATGTACCTTGTTTGAAAGCAAAGTAGCAATCAATCATGAAATAAAGTGTCTCCAGGTAGCTTTTACCT
Source organism: Rhizonema sp. PD38 (assembly GCA_029379285.1). Classification (GTDB taxonomy): domain Bacteria; phylum Cyanobacteriota; class Cyanobacteriia; order Cyanobacteriales; family Nostocaceae; genus Rhizonema. The sequence goes on along the minus strand of JAQYWP010000193.1, from coordinate 10,773 downwards.
AATTGTTGTGATTCGGTAAAGATCCGCTCACGGTAGCTATCCTTGATCCGAATTTTTTCTGGGGTTTTGTTTTGCTGAGAAACCATGCTACACCCCGACAGGAACTTCATTGACATTGGTAGCAGAATTCATGGTTTTAGCCATTTGCAATAGTCCTGATGAATTAGCCTCTACAGGGTTAGAGAGAATTTGAAAATCGTTTTTTTCTAGCAGCTTTTTAAAACCAGGAAGCAGGCACCCACCACCAATCGCCCAGATTTCATCTCCTTGGTGTTTAGCATCTAGGGCAAGATTGACAGGCTTTTTCAGATAGCCGTCATACCACTCTTTGAGACAAGCAGTGTAAACATCTTTAATGTCAATGTCACGGCTGTATTTAGTATGTCCCATTTCCAAACAAAAGCGAATTTTTGATAAATCTCCAAATTTCCCACCGTTGAGATGTTTCATCTTCTTGGCAATTTCACTGATAAGCACTTCCACACCAAAAGCATATGGAGTATGCACCTCTTTTTTTCCTACGTTGTAACGAGAATAGAGGGTTGTACCATTACCAAAATCTAGTACTGTTAACTTTTTGGGGAGTTGTCGTCCAAACAGAGCGCCCATTCCTTCAGCTACAACTTTGAGGACTTCTAACTTAACATCAGATAGCTTCCCTGCAAGTATTGGTTGATATTCACCATTAAGCACTTGACACAAATTTGGTGCTAAATCAACATCATGTAAACTGACAACCAACTTTAAATGCCAAACTTTACGGTGTGGTAGATGAGCCAACGCGCCCAATAAAGTGATCAAGGCATTGTTAACTTTGTTAACGTTGGAGTCAGTATTACGTTCAAAGTAATATCCGGTACGAAAAGCCGACTCACCTACAGTGTAGGCATTACCGTTAAAAACCACGCGCCCCGGTACATCTTCCATGTCTTCTCGTGAGATATAACTTGGAATTCTCACCACATCGAAACCATCTACCAACAGCTTGACGCTGCCGTATCCGTTGTCAAATCCAGCACAGAAAATCTTTTGATTGGGATGAATACTTTTAGAACTCATGGGTGTCAGGTAGGGTACAAAACATAATTTGTTCAATATACCCTAAGTGTATCCCATTTATACCCTATGTGGGTGTTATTTTTTGACGTGATTTTATAAATACTTTGGGGTATATATAGCACCCATTTGTCACCTAAAATTAGCTGGAATGCTTTAATTGTCTTGCTTTTTTATAGTCTAACACAGTTTTAGAGCGATGGGGGAAATACCTTTTAACAAAACTTTACAATTAGTTCGTAGTTGTGACCAAAAACTTTCGTAAGGCTTGTGCCTAACTACAAGGCTAATGGTTGAACTCTTGGGTGAATAGGGGTGTCCTCTCTCTAAGACTCATAGATGACTCCTTACCCGACACACTGACAAGGCTTCCGGACACCCATGAAGGACGTTAAAGGCAGAAAGCTTTTCGCCTTTCTGTCTTTAACTGGTGGGCTTCCGCTTTCTAAATTACTGTGACTCGCGATCGCCGTCAATTGGTTAGACTGGTTTAAATAATCGTGCAATTGCAAGTATTGCAGGTAGCATAGAATCTGCTCCGGCTCCTCGTTTGAGGGACACTTCCAACTCTTGCAGTAATGTTACAGCTTGAACGAGAGCCTTAATAGATGTTGCAGCGACTTCTTTCTTGAGAAAGTAAACTCGCTTTGGATTGGTAATTTGACAAACTTTGGCTATTTCATTGTCAAGCTTAACTCCGTTTATGATCGCTGCTTTAACCCAAAGCCATGTTCTGAATTGGGTGGAGAGCGTTGCACAAATCACCAGTGGAAACTCAGCATTTTCTAGAAGTTCATCAAGCAGGGTCATCGCCTTTCTGGGATTGTTTTCTCGCATAGCTTGAGCTAACTGAAGGCTGTTTTGAGTTTGTGACAGAACCAGAGCCTGCACTTCGGTATTAGTAAGACCGCGATCTGATCCATAGATAGCGAGCTTCTGCAATTCCGATTCTGCACGGGCTGAATCATTACCAATAGCTAGAGCCAAATACTCAACTATGTTGTTGTCGAGCTGCAGCTTCATGGACTTAGCTTGTGTCGAGATTGACTGGACAATGAGATCTGTCCGCCACGGTGGAATCTGCATAAATTCCAAGAGTTTACCCTGTGAAATCAAGAATTTGGCAACCTTCAGCCGCTTGTCTAATGACGGTGCAACAAACACCAAGTGGGAGTTAGTAAGTATTTGTGGGATACGGCTTAAACTTTTCAGCATCTTGTCGTCAAATTGCTTGAAGTTGCAATCCTCGACGACAATTAGCTTCGCTTTTAATGTACCAAATGCGGTTGTCAAAGCACAGTCAATAGCATCGCTGAGGGACAATTGAGGAAATCGGTGGTAGTTAAAGGTTGTCCAAGCCGGGTCAAGAGAGCTTTTGAAAGACGCAAGTTTTTTCTGGATGACGTATCGATCATCGCCAATAAGCAATGTAATCATCAGCTACGCTCCTTAATGGATATTGTCACTCTTGCTCCAGTAGCTTTCTGGAACATTCTCTCCACCTTCAAAGTGTTGGAATTAAATTTGTCGAAATATTTAGCTTCCACTGTTATGACAGCAAATCCATTCTTCAATTCCACAAGTTCAGCGTGCGTTAGCAAGGAACGATTATTAGGCGTTGCCTTCTCTAAGACTTTGTTCCAAATGGCACGAAGATTACTCCTTTGAGCTTTCGGCTGAGATTTTCCCAAGGGATTCGATGCAGTCATTGAACCGTTGGTGTTGTTTGAGTTGTGGCTATGTTCAGAGCGCGTTGTCACCAGTCCTAGCAAGCAGACTTCCAGCCAAAGGTGAGGTTGGGCTGCATTGCGGAGTTGGTTTTCCGATTTTTGTAACTGAGTCAGCCCTGTACTGACTGCCTCATAGTCCCAAGGAGTCGCCAGCTGTTTCAGTTGGGAGTAGGCGATCGCTCCCGTAATTAAGTCTTGGCTTTTTGGGGAAGCCATGATGATCAGCAAGTCGCGGTAAATGGTCAGCAAATTGCTCAAAATCAGTTTGGGTGTTTTATCAGTTCCTTGACGAACAACTTGAGTTAAAATCGCTTTATTAGGTACACTGAAGGAAAGCGATTTAACTTCGTTGACTGGAGGCAACTGTGCTGGATCGCCCATAAGAATTAGTTGCTTATTTGTGATTAATGACCGACTGATGCTTTCAGTAATCCAATACCAAAGCTCTTTATTGACCATACTGCATTCATCAAGGAAAACGAGGTCAAATAAACTGAGCATGGAAGGCGCAGTTTGTTCTAAAACCTTATCGCCTCCCCTTCTCACCAATCCTAGTCCCAAAAGTTGATGAATTGTGAAGAAATCTACTCCATAAATATTATTTTTTGATGCCATACGTTGCAACACTCTAACTGCTTTGTTTGTTGGTGCAGTCAGGGCAATTCTCTTTCCTTCACCAATAAGTATTTTGATTAATTGAAAAATGATAGTTGATTTTCCAGTTCCAGCATATCCAAGTAAAAGGAAAAGGTTTTTAGTGCTTCTCAGAAATTCACTCATCAACTCAAGAGCCTGAATTTGTTGAGTTGTGAGAGTAAACGAAGCAGTTTGTATGGTTTGAATCATTTCGGCTTTTCCACTATGTTTTTCATCAAAAACACAGCGTTAGCTGTTCTAACCTTCTCCACTGTAATTTGAATTTTCAATTTATAGCAATAGCTAAGCTGGATAAATTCGACAGTGTTGAAACATACCGTTCGTCAAAGCGAATTTATTCGTTTATTTCGTCAGTTCAAAGAGCAGTTTTTTGTATAGTTGCAGGGGAGAAAAACAGCTTTTCATCAACTCTTTATCTCTCCTGATCAAGAACTGCTTATCCAAACTATATTGACTTTGAACGTACTTCTACCTTCTTCTTAACAAGTAGATTGTTTGTGCTTTCATCTTAACCTGCTTTTTGTAACACCGATGAAATCACCTTGGCAGTATGAGTTGGTTGCTCTTTCAGTTGTGCTTTAATCTGTGATCGCAACCAGGATACGGGTGCATCCTTGCCACGTACTTTCTGAGCAATATTTAGCGCCTTGGCTATCTTGCGTGCTGGGCGGAGTTGTAGCTTCTCAATGTCAATAGTTTCTGGGATGGGTAAGGAAGCATTTTTGGAATGAGCCATTTCAATCACGTTAGGTTGTTGCTCGTTTTCATCTTCTGTAGGGCTGATGGTTTCGGTGAGCCATTCGAGTGTAGCAATGACAGGGGTGGATTCAATATGGTAAGTCTGTGCAGGGGAAGCAAGGGAGGAAAGAGTTGGTGAAGAATTATTTATTTCCCCCCCTGCTGCTCTACTCCCCCTGCAAGCCTCTTTTGGTTCGTTTTGGCGATACTCCACAGTTGACAGCATCCACGGATCGGGTATTAGTTCCATGTCAATCGGACAAAGTGGCTCTTTAGTTGGCGAGTTTTCAAAGATTGAGAACTGACTTGGGCTGACGGCTTCTGGTTTTTGGTGCTGTATGGCAATGGATACGAATGTGATGAAGTCGAATGTGATGATGAAGATGAACGAGACTGCGATCGCGTTAAATAGCAGTGTTAAGAAATCTTGAGCGTTCATTGTGTAAATCCCTATGATCTATCTTGAGCGTGTAGCGAGTGCTCGGTTTTCATGACTCATATCCCCGATAGGGGGTTTGTAGCTGTTCGTTAGTATAAAAAATAGCTCTTATACTATCCGTTTACTTCAGGGTGATCTGAGATTTCGTCTTACTGACGACAGCATAGGTGTTTCAGGCTTTTCCAAAATTACAATTGTGTTGTAAGGCGCATTCTTGACGAAGTCTGTAACGCAGCATTATTAAGAGGTTGGAGCATTACCAGTAACGCTCCAACCCCCATGTACCTGTTCAAAAATCAAATAGCAGTCTGATAGTTCATTTGAACTATCCTAAACAAAGAAAACGGAAGATGAAAAATTGCTGAAAAAAGCTGCAATCCCTACTAAATATAGATTGTAGGAAATTCGAGCAGATAGAAAATGCAGGAGAGAACGCACAGTTTATATTCATACTAAATGCATAAAAAGCACGTGGTAACACAGAGGAACACTTCTAGAAAGATAAATTAGAGTAGAAAATAATTGTTCGCTTGACCCCAGACTTCAATATGGTTCGGATCAGAAATTTGCTTTTTTTAGCTTGCAGGGGTGCATTTTAGTTGGGGGCTGCTGAACAGCTTGAAGAGGTATCATAGTACGCTCTTCTATCTTTGAACAGTTAGAAATCGCTTCTAATAGGGTATGGTAATGCGGAAAATGGTAAATTTACGATGCTGCTGGCATGAATTTGCTTTGCTCAGTGTTTTCAGGACTTTTCATCAAAGAAGCAGCAATTAGACTCAGAATTTCACATTTACGTGCGATGGGCATGGACTCGACAAGCGGTCGCAAATCAACTGTTTGTAGTGCTAATTCCCCACCAACGCACGAAAAATAATACATTTGCGCCTCGTTAGGGAGCGCAGCAACCAGAGCGAAAAGAGTTTCTGCCATCAAATCCTTACCATTTCTAAAATGGCTGATTTGACGCTCTTGCACCCCACTACTAAGTGAGAGTGATTTAGCGCTAATTTTAAACTTTTCTAACGTCTGGTTAAATGCGTCTCTGTAATGCATCTTTACATTATCAATGTACAATTAGTTACTATAGGATTGTATCATTCAACAATTAAGGGAGAAAATATAAGGAGTCATGGTGGATATACCAATGCTATCAAATTGAGCAAGGATTAGCTAGATCTAGATAAGAGTTCAAACGGTGTAAACACGTTTGCTTTCCGGACGGTACACAAATATTGTAGCGCGAAGCAAGAGCGCTCTTGAGAGTGGGTGTAGTAATCAAGCTATAAGCCTACTCGTTTGAGTAACTGAAAAATTAGCCCCAGTCTAGGCGGACAGGGGCAGAGATCTTTTTCAATCAATATAAGGATCATTATATCGTGAACATTGCGAAATCGAATCAGGACAAACAGCGATCATCCATTGGAGCGATCGCTACACACGGCTATACCGACTGCACCCACAAACAGATTTCGTATTTAGGTAAGAAATGGAAGTTTGGGTGGTTCGTGACTTTTGAGGAGGTGCGGTAGCTATGTCACATACTCTTCAAAATGAACAAGCCAACTCAAAAATTCAAGGAAAGTTTTACCCTCTTCAGCGAGAAGAATGGTTATACGCTTGTCGCGAACTGACACAAGCACAACTAGCTGTTTTGTACTACATTCGCACTACAGATCCGTATAACCAGGGAATTGATATCAATTGTGCCCAAATAGCTCGCTTGCTTTCTACACCGGAACGTATAGTCCACAGGCAAACAGTAAGCCGTGCTTTGAAAGAATTAGATGAAAAAAGGTTTATTGACCTTGAACTACTACAAGTCAAAGCTAAGGTAAAAGCAAAGGGAATATGGTGTGGTGAAACACCAGGGTGTGATGAGACACCAGGGTGTAATGAGACACCGCAGGTGATCGCCACGCACCGTGATCGATCACCACGCACCACGATCGATCACTACACACCACGATCGATCACCACGCACCAAGCGAAGCCTGAAACCTCTACAGAGGAAGAGTTTCCTCGCTCTAAGATTAATAAGACTAATTTAGACTCTCTCTCAGACATGCCTTTATGTGAGAGAGAGGATTTTGAAAAATTTGTCAGGGAAGAGTACCTGAGAACCGAAGGCAAAAAAATCAGGAGTTTCACTGCGTTTGTGCAGCGAGAACACTTTCAGGAATGGTACGCATTGTGGAAAAATCGCCCAGATGCAGTAAAAGCTTTACAAAATGCCTTATGGGAAAGTGATGAAAGGCGTCAGGAATGGCTAGACAAAATTCGCATCCTTGGCTTTATGGGTTTCATTTGCGAGAACGGGTTTAAAGATTTAGAACGGCTTGCCTTTTACGAATGGGCTGAGGAAAAGGGCATTATTTGGGAGGCTGAATTATGATTCAGTTACCGCAACTTCCGTCATTGCCTGTTCGCTCTTCTAATGAGGTGGGACCAAATGGAAAGGAAATATTTTACCCCGAATGGAAATGCTTCTGCTGTAGGGACTCTGGCATAGTCGATCCACACCTAGCAAAGCTTGTCGTAGCAGACTACAACCGGGATCGCGATCGCCTTCCCCTCTGCCAAAAGTCAGAATGCAGTGCCTTTAAAAAGTGGACTGGTATCCCGTTTGAGAATTTGGATACTCGCTTTACTCCTTCTATATGCCAGGAACTAGACCGAATTCATCGCTGTGACTGGCATCAAACAAAAGGGAAGCTATTTGAACAAGCAAAACAGCTCGTTAAAGATGTCACTAACGCTAAAAGTATTAGGCTTCGCGATCGCACCACTGCTGAGGAGGTGATTTCCCAACATCGCCATCAAGATGTGTTGAATGGGTGGGGAGTGGAGCCTTATACCGATGAGGAAAAGGAATTTGTAGCAGCTTGTAAAAAGGCTCTGGATAATGCTTAACACAGATGTCAGGAAAGAGGCAGAGGAGCAGGGGGCAGGGAGCAGGGGAGAAGACCCCTTCCATTTATGGATGGGCTTGAAGGGGGATGGAGAGAAAAGGGGAGGTTCCACGAATAAATACGTTCGCATGAAACCAAATTGCAGGGATACAGGGGACTACAAATTTTTTCGATTTTTTTTCTTTTCCCCCTTGCTCCCTGCCCCCTGCTCCCCTGCATGATTTGGTCAGGGCTTAGCCAACTGGACTTGTGCAGTGGAGTGGGAGCCGGGTTTGCCATGTCAGGACTGATCACAGGATTCCAACTTATCGGAGTTGCTGAAATTGACGAGTACTGTAGCGACATTCTCAAGAAACGCTTTCCAGGAGTTCCTAACTATGGTGATGTACTTCGTCTCCACCAATGTTACGGATATCTCAAACCAGATATTATCACGGCATCGCCACCATGTCAGCCCTTCTCAACTCAAGGAAAACGCAGAGGAGCCGCCGATGAACGAGATTGTATCCCATCCGTCTTGGGAGCGATCGCCCGATTCAAACCCCAATTTTGGTGTATAGAAAATGTTACCGGATTACTCACCTGCCCCACCTACCCAGGACAACCTACCGGGTCATATTTCCGAGGAGTCCTCAAAACGATTACCGAGTGCGGGTACGATGCGGAATGGCTACGTATATCCTCAGGACACTTTGCCGCCCCCTTCCGTCGAGAGCGGTTACTGCTGGTTGGATTCTCCAGGAGCTTTGTCTTCAAGCACGAGCCGCTCCCCTGGACAGAGCAAGCTCGAAGCTTCATTGAAGAGCAAAGGATTGCTGTGCAAAGGCGAGGTGTTAAACCCGGCTATCCTGAGCGAATGGTACAGTCTGCCGCCGACTTACCTCGATCCCTTGGAGTTAAGAACGGCTGCCCAATTGTTAGAAGACAGCGAGCAGCAGCAGGAAATTTGCTTGATCCCAGAGTCGCTTTATTGGCCCTCCGACGGGTCTTGTATTTGTCCCAACTGTCAACAGCTGGTTAGTGTTGATGATAGTTGCAGTGCTTGTGGTTGTGAGATTTCGCGCTCATTAGTTCTAGAGGAAAGTCAACCGCATTCTCTAGAAAAAGAGTATTCCAGCTCAACGGACTCACCAATAATAGTTCTAGAGGAAAGTCAACCGCATTCTCTAGAAAAAGAGTATTCCAGCTCAACGGACTCACCAATAATAGTTCTAGAGGAAAGTCAACCGCATTCTCTAGAAAAAGAGTATTCCAGCTCAACGGACTCACCAATAATAGTTCTAGAGGAAACTCAATCGCATTCTCTAGAAAAAGAGGATTCCAGCTCAACGGACTCACCAATAATAGTTCTAGAGGAAACTCAATCGCATTCTCTAGAAAAAGAGGATTCCAGCTCAACGGACTCACCAATAATAGTTCTAGAGGAAACTCAATCGCATTCTCTAGAAAAAGAGGATTCCAGCTCGACAGACTTACTAGCAATAGTTCTAGAGGAAACCCAACCGCATTCTCTAGAAAAAGAGGATTCCAGCTCGACGGACTTACTAGCAATAGTTCTAGAGGAAACTCAACCGCATTCTCTAGAAAAAATCTTTGAGCAGAAAGCTCCGCAAGAAACCAACTCCCATATTCAAGTAATTTCAAGCTCCAGTGGCTCTTTATACCGCTACTTGAAAAATGTGAAACTAAAATCAGGTGAAATTGCATCTTACCCTCGTGTTCCAGCAGTGCGTGATCCGGATAACTTGAAACACTGGTATTGGGGGTACAACTACAAAGTCTTAGAGGACGGTTCGTGGAAAACAAAGTCACATAGCGTCCCTGGAGTTCGAGTAGTTGGTGTGCGGCGCATGATTGAGAACAATGCACCAATTGCAGCGATTAGAGCCTTTATCAAAGTTCTAGAGGATGATTTATCTAATTCTTTAGAAAAAGAGATTGATGAAATTGAATCTCATTATCAAGAAAAAGTTCTAGAGGACGGTTCATCGAATTCTCTAGAAAGACCGCTTGCAAGCGGCAGCCTGTATCGATACCTTAAGAATAAAAAGCTAAAGTCGGGGGCGATCGCCTCCTACCCGCGAGTGGAAGGTGTGCGTGACCTTAATAATCCAAATCATTGGTATTGGGGGTATTCGTATGAAGTACTGGAGGATAGGGAGTGGAAAGGGCAAAGTCTTTCGGTTAAGGCGCATAAAGTTTCAGCAGTGCAGGCAATGATTGATAGTCACAAGCCAGTATCTACAATTAAAGCTTTCATTAAAGGCAGCCCTGCATTATAAGTGTTGGAGTTATTACTGGAGTTTAGACTAGTTTGCGGTGCGAAACTCAAAACTTATACAGTGATTAAGATACATGTGATTTGAATCATATTTTGGTTCAAAGCACAATATAACCGCTAAACTCTTACCCATTTCAACACCTTAGGGTCTTTATTGTAGCGGTAGGTAAAGCCGTCCTTGCCAGTAATAGACTTACCTTGGCTTGCTCTGCTTCTAATATTGGCAAGTGAATATTGCGTTAATATCTGCATTTGTTTATGAGAAAACCCTTCAATTGTACCTGTTACTATCCCTATTTCTGGTTGAGTTTGGGATTCATTATTAGGAAAATGATCTATTGTGATTTGAGCATTATTAGAGGGAATAGTGACAATTTCTTGTGCTTTTCGCAATTGATAATCCTGTACAGTCACAAGTTGCCAACTAGAATCTTGTGTAAGTTCCAGAACCCATTGATGATAATTAAATAAACTTTCTCTATGTCCAACACTGATAAACGTTGTTTTCTTTGATTGTAACTGTTGATATAAATTCCCCTCATTTTCCAAATCTAAAGCGCTCGTTGCTTCATCTAATATAGTAAAGCTAGGAGAAGTAACTAATAGTCGTGCGAAAGCCAGGCGTTGTTGTTCACCTAAAGACAATATGTTCTCCCAAGGAAGTTCTGCATCAAAATCATCAACTCGACTTAGTAAGTTTTGTAGGTTGACTTGTTGCAAAACTTCTTTAAGTTCTGTCTCAGTCATTTGACGATTCGTAGTAGGATAGAGTAACTGTTCGCGCAGAGTTCCTAAGATTATATAAGGACGTTGAGGTAAAAATAAGACTTCTTCTAGCGGCGGTCGTATCAGACGACCAGTACCTGCGTTCCACAAACCAGCGATCGCTCGTAGGAGAGAACTTTTGCCTCGACCACTGGGCCCAACGATTAGTAAGCCCTCTCCAGGTTGAACTAACAG
>JAQYWP010001164.1 GCA_029379285.1 Rhizonema sp. PD38 | reverse complement strand
ACCAGATTTTTGTCTCTCTAACTGACGATCGCCTGACTACCCCCTGAACGGTTACTAGTATATTCTTAATCAATGTACCATTGGGGATTGTAACTAGTTTCCTCGTATTCAAGGTCATTATAGAGCGCCTATTAAAGCCTTTGGGTAAAGGAGGTAATTTAACTTATCAAACTCAGTCTCTCGACTTAGAAGCAGATATTCCTGTCAATTCAGAGCCACAGTTAGCGGCTAAAAATGCCATTTTGGTTGTTGATGGTACTTTCTTGTTTAAAGAAAAACTAAATGATTACTGGGACTTTCGTATTTTTGTTCATACTGACTTTGAGATTGCTTTAAAGCGAGGTGTTCAACGAGATAAAACACGTCTTGGGGGGGAGTCAGCAACAGAAAAAAGGTATTTAGAGCGCTATCATAAAGCATCAGCCGTATATCTAAATAATTGTCATCCAATATCGAAAGCGCAAGCTGTAGTGAACAATAATGATATCAATGAGCCAGAGTTAAAGCTACTGGAAGCTGTGTAAAAGATCATATGTCCTCCTGTTTTAGTGAAATTACTGCCCGCAGTAATTAACAGACAATATCCTCATCAAATTATGACGATAGATTTATAGCCAGCAACAAACACTACTGCATCTTGTAGCACTCACTATTGTTCTAACATTTGGAAGAATCGGGTAAAGTAATCTGGAAAGGTCTTTGCTGTACAACCAGGGTCTTGAATAACAATCCCTGGAACCTTCAAGCCAGTCACAGCAAAAGCCATCGCCATTCGATGATCGTGATACGTTTCAATTGCTGCTGGAGTAATCGGGCTTGGCTCAATCTTCAGTCCATCGGCAAATTCTTCAACCTTGACTCCTAGCCGACGCAACTCAGTGACAACAGCTTGAATGCGTTCAGTTTCTTTATACCGAATATGTTCTACATTACGGATGGTGACTGGTGAACTGGCAAAGGGCGCGATCGCTCCTAACGTTTGCACGAGATCCGACATATCATTCATATCAATGTTGATCCCCTGCAATTGCTCAGGTCCTGTCACTTCAGTGTAATTATCAGAGTCATTAATCTGGCAACCCATTTGTTTTAAGACATTGAGCCAAAGAATATCACCCTGACAGGATTGTTTTGTCAAATGGTTAACCCGCACCCTTCCACCTGTGACGGCTGCCGCAGCAAAAAAGTAAGAGGCATTCGACGCATCGGGTTCTATGGTGTAATGTCGAGCCTGATAACGCTGACCCGCTTTGATCTGAAATTGATTCTCGTTTATTTGCAGCACCTGTACACCAAAATCCGCCATTAGGCGACTAGTCATTTTAACATAGGACTGCGAAACCAGTGTACCTTCAACCTCAAAGATTGTGTCCTGTTGAGCTAATGGTGCAATCATCAGTAATGCCGAAAGCTGCTGACTAGTTTGGTTGCCCTTCAAGCGAAAATGTCCGCCGGAGAATTGTTGAGCGTAGATAGTGTAGGGCATAAAACCAAGATTGCCCTCGAAGTTAACGGTTGCTCCGCCCGCTTGCAGAACTTTCAGCAAGTCGTCCATCGGTCGTTCCCGCATTCGAGGAACGCCATCTAGGCGATACTCACCGTTGCCCAATGCCACCAACGCTGAGATAAACCGTGCTGCTGTACCCGCTAAACCCACAAATAAATCCGCCTGCGTCGCTGGAATTTCGCCCCCTCTTCCTGTCACTTGGATCTGGGCCAGAGAAGAATTAAGTGTAATGGGAATACCCAAATTTTCTAAACATTTGACAAAATACTTGCTGTCTTCACTAAATAAGGCATTTTCTAAAATAGAGTCACCTTGTGCTAAAGCAGCGACGAGCAGTGCCCCCAATTTTGACGATTGAGGAACTGGTGATCTATCGCCGTCAACAAGAGCAAATGGAGGCATAAGGAAATCCTTAAAATTCAAGGAACAGACGCGGAGAGTTTGAGACTCGGTGACGAGGAGTCAATAATATAGTAGTGGCGACTTGTGTGAGTGTTTTTACTTACGAATGCTCTACTGTTCGCCTTTTTGCCTCTCCCAATTCCATTTTTTGAGCAGCTTTAAAGATCCAAGATATGCACAATCAATTTATGTTCGCGGCTTTAGCTCAAAGCACAAAAGCTCTGCCACAATGCTTACCTAACCCACCAGTAGGTTGTGTAATTGTTCATTCTGATAAAATAGTAGCAGTAGGATATACACGCGCGCCTGGAAAACATCATGCTGAGGCTGATGCACTAACCCAGATTCAAGGTCAAGATTTGCACTTTTTGCAAATGTACGTTACTCTTGAACCCTGTTCTTTTGAGGGACGCACACCCTCTTGTGCTTTGGCGATCGCTCAAGATCCGCGCATTCAGGAAATATATGTCTCGATAGTTGATCAAGATCCTCGCAATAACGGTAAAGGATTAGATATTCTTAAGCAAGCAGGCAAAACAGTTCATGTCGGGTTATGTGCTGATGAAGTGAATGTTTTTCTTCAAAAATACTTATTAAAGTGATGAATTACCTTAATAGCAAGGTGATTACGTCGTAGGTTTACGTGCAAACAATTGAAATGCTCTAGCATAGTTACTGTTCATAGTTACAGCATCAAATTCCTCAAACTTTACTTGTTCAAATCCTGATATAAGGAATTCAATCCAAGTTTGATCGTGATGTCGAAGAGTAATACCCTAATGTAGTTCAAATATGCCATAAATTCCATACTTGTCTTGGAATTCACGGAGGAAATGTATTGTAAAGTAAGGATTAATTTATGCTAAGTAAACTGATAAATCAGTTTTTAAGTGTCTTCAAGGGAAAATCCTTATTTAACAATAAAGGAATTAAAACTTTTGGTGTGTTGTTTGTGCTTGGTGTGGGGCTGAGTTTAGCGATCTCAGCTTGCACTCCCAGTAATTCAACTAATGCGCCAGCACAAAAACCGCAAGTCCCTAAATTAACAG
>JAQYWP010001163.1 GCA_029379285.1 Rhizonema sp. PD38 | reverse complement strand
TTTTTGGGGACAATACTTAATTTACATGACTTTCAGCCTTAACTGAACCGTATTGAGTTAGAAGCACATTACAATCATGTGTCGATTACTTGGAATGGTGGTGTAGAGATTCCGCCTGGATTGGATACAGCTGGAATGTCTGTACGCATTGCGGATGTGTGGGCATTGTACCAGGTATTTTTTGGCATGGATAAGTCAATCAAAAAAGATGATTCCACAGAACAACATCATCCGACTCCTATTGCTACAGTGTCCCCTGCAACTGAGCGCAATGTGATGAAGCCCAAGGGATTTCTGGAAATGCCAGAGAAATTGTAAGAAAAAATAACCGCTACAAAGTTGTAGCAGTTATGGCGATCGCCCTCGTGTGGAGATTACGCGACGTACTGATGGTGACCAAGGATACCCTTGTACTCGTAAATGTCGGGATAACCCCTCTGCTCGTCGCCGGGATAGTACTTGCCAAACCAGCAGGCGATGTGATCGCTGTTCCACCAGAAAGTGCCGTCAGAGCGGCGACTGATATTGGTTTCTAGCCATCTTGAGGTTCTGAGTGTCAGCCCATAGTGGTTCAATTGCAGTGCAGGTGCAAAGCAGTTGCCACTGGCTGTAGAGAACCAGATACCAAGGAAACGGAAGTGGATTGTCATGATTGACGGAGAGTGTTGAGGTTTTCATTGCATTTGGGCGTAGCCTTCTTGATTGTGAGAGTTAGCATTGAGGAACCCGCATAGAAAAACAAACACCCTTTTTGTCAGAGTGTTTATCGAGGTTTACAGGCATTTCAGCAATTAGAATGGGATGTCGTCTAGAGTACTCAAGCGTCCTTTCCCATTGCTAGTAGTTGCTTCAACACCAACCAACTCCCTGTTTTCTCGGGGTTGGGGTTTCTTTACGGGGGAAGCCTGAGTTGGAGTTGGATTCTGAACTTCAGATTCGACAACAGTGACAGTGGGGACAAAGCTGCGGATAACCAGAGTTACTACTTTACTCTTATACGTGCCATTATCGATTACCCTGAGATCTAGATATCCAATTGCAACTCCAGTGTTCTGCTCAGACGAAATACTCATCGCGGGTGCCCCCTTTGCCCTGTAGGAAAGCGTTTCCTCAACGACGCCATCTTTTGAATAATGACTAAATGAGCAATATCCTGAGACTATCTTTACTCCAAGGGAATCAAAAGATTCGTCGATTGAGAGAATACGGATAGTCTGAGTTGAGTTAATCATGATACTTTATGATGAATTTTCACATTTTTTGCGCCTAGCGCTTTAAAACATTAAGCACTGCACTAATCAGGTTGGGTGACTAATGCAGTGCTTATGTTTAAACTTTTAGTAACTTTCGACAAGAGCGTTACTGTATTCAGTCGATTTCTGAGAACTACTGATAAGTTCCAAATTGTTAACTTTAATCACTGGCTTTTCTCTCAGTTCGCCAGTATTTTTGTCAGTCCACTTGTCAAGGGTTAGCTCACCGGACACTCCAATTGTGGAGCCTTTCGTTACCCAATCTGCGGCAACTTGGGCAATGTTTCCCCAAAGTTCTAGATCGAACCACAACGGGGATTCGCTTTTGTAGGGAGGTTTGACGGCTAAACTCAAACTGACTTTCATTGCACCAGACTCAAAATACCGAACTTCTGGGTCTTGTCCAGCACGACCGACTAAATCTACTTTATTGATATAAGTCATAAGATTGTCCTCGAATCAATAGTTTTTCTCACTAGATGGCGCGGTAGCGCAAAGTCTGCAGGAGAGAGTACTCTCTCCTGCGAGCTTTGCGCTTGAGGATGCCGCTATTTAATGAGAAAGATGTAATTTTTTGAGGCGATCTCGCTTACCAAAAAAATAATCCCACAGTTGAACCGTGGAAATATCAAGCTAAGTGCATCATGATTCGGCTAACTGGTAGAATGAAAAAGATGAACAAAAATTGTGAATGTTTTTGACCTTGCCAGCTTTCACTGGTGGGGTTTTTAATTTTAACACGCGGATTTCACCAGTGTCTCGGTCATATGATTCGTGCAAGTGCGATCGCCACAACCATGCTTTGTTTATCTATTGCAGTTTTGTTCTTATGGGGTGTGGGGGCGACGATTAACACTGATTTAGCCATTGACTTTTGTCACACAATATAGCTAATAGCCGGGTAAAAACGTCCTATTTTTATCTCAAAAATGCATAAGTTGATTTTGCTAGCACCTAGTTAAAGATGTTGGGCAGCAAATAATCAGAGAATACAGAGAGCAGATTTTTGTCAATGCGTAAGTCCTATCTATATAATTCTAAGGAATCATTATGACCAAGTTAGCAATTCACAATGCAGCAAAGAATGCGGTCAAGGTTTTTCTAACATTCGGTGCATCAGGACCAGTCTGCTCAAATCCGGTTGGCGTGGGTGATTTTCCGATTCTGTCACATATTCCGAATTCTCCCTTACAAGGGACGTTCACATTGGAGGCTGGTGCAACACATCAGTTCGACCCAAAAGGGAGATGTTTTACTGGCAACGTCGGATTTTTCATCTTGCCGCAATGTCCGGTCGCAGGAGCCGACTTCCATCATGGTAAGGAAGGTACAAATATTGGCGAGTTTACCCTGAATGTCTCGGGGGGTGTTAATTAACAGTAGGGTATGTGGCATAATAAAAGCCTTAACCACAAGAGAACTTTTTGGCTAAGGCTGTATCACAACTATCTCAATAGAGGTTTCTATTTTACGCGATCTTAGAGATGTTTATTAAAATCTTGATGCATCTGCGTAATCATTCATTATTTCTTGTACTTCTTCCATTACTTTAAGAACTTTTTCATTAGGTAAACGCTTAAAGAAATAGGCATCGCCTCTCCCCCAAAATAGTTCTTTTGTACTATTTTTTGAGTTTCAAAATCGGGGTTAATACTCTATTTTTTTCAAAATGAGAATTATCTTTTTGATTAGATTTGATTTAAGA
>JAQYWP010001162.1 GCA_029379285.1 Rhizonema sp. PD38 | reverse complement strand
TATTAATGGAGCAATTCCAATTGGTTCTGGATCGTAATTATAGGAATAAATCAGAATACGCATTATCTGTTTGTTCTTTTCCTGATTAAATCACCCTGAGAGTATTAGCTTTCTGTTTTTCCATGCTTTTACTTAGTAATAAAAACACTTTATACGTGAGCGTACTAACGAGGTGTGTTTCCCTAAAAGGTAGTGCATTCACTATATATTGTGGTGCATAGATATCAAAACAGTGTTTCGGTCAAGTGAAGTTACAGTAAAGATTTGTATATATATCGTTGAAATTGGTAGTTGTCTAACTACGCAAAAACAAGCTCTCATATAGCGTTCCTAATGAGAAACCCGGTTTCTGGTATCATGAATGTTCTCAAAACTCTGACCTCAGATTGCCGTAGCAGAAATTCAACTTTAGATCGACGGCGATTTTTGCTGTTCAAGTATAGATTTGAAACATAATGTCCAATCATTTTAATCTTTGTTATGAGACCCTATGCGCGATTTATACTGTTTTTTATCTTACTTACGACAGCAGTAGCTTGTAATCAAACTCGCGCTTCCATAGAACAACCTTTACCTCAAGCTTCTACTCAACTGGTACAAAATCCGGCACAGTCGAAAAATATTGTCCGTAGTGAACCACTTTCACCTACACCTATCCGTATAAATCTCAGTAATTTACCAAAACCTTACGCCTCTGACAGTGCCTCAAAATCACCTCAAGTTGTGCCAGTACCAACCAATCCAACACTACATGTGCCTTCTGGCTTTGTCGTCAACGTCTATGCCGACGGAATGGATGCTCCGCGCTGGTTGGCATTGACACCGAACGGGGATGTGTTAGTAACAGAAACTAAGCAAAACCGCATTCGCCTACTCCGTGATACTAATGGTGATGGCGTCGCTGATGTCAAAAAGACATTTGCGAGTGCAGCAAATGGGTTGGATATTCCCTTTGGGATGGCTTTTTCAGGTAATTCTTTCTTTTTGGGCAATACTGATGCCGTGATCCGCTTTCCTTATACAAAAGGTCAACAGCAACTCACTGGTACCGGACAAAAAATTACCGATCTTCCTGGTGGCGGCTATCATCAGCACTGGACACGCAATGTCGTTGTCTCACCAGATAGCAAAAAGCTCTACGTTTCCATTGGTTCCCAAGGCAACGAAGATGAAGAACCGCTACCACGAGCTTCAGTACAAATGATGAATCAGGATGGTTCTCAGAGACAGACTTTTGCATCCGGCTTGCGTAACCCAGTCGGGTTAGATTTTCACCCGCAGACACAGGAACTTTACACAACTGTCAATGAACGAGATGAGCTAGGTGATAATCTGGTACCAGACTATCTAACACGCGTTCGTCAAGGAGAATTTTATGGCTGGCCTTATGCTTACCTAGCACCAAATAACCTCGATCCGCGTGAAGAAATTAATGGCAAAAGTAAACGTCCTGA
This sequence comes from Rhizonema sp. PD38, assembly GCA_029379285.1. Taxonomy (GTDB): domain Bacteria; phylum Cyanobacteriota; class Cyanobacteriia; order Cyanobacteriales; family Nostocaceae; genus Rhizonema. Next base: position 1,508 of record JAQYWP010001162.1, on the reverse strand, counting down.
TTTAGCATCTCGTACCCGTACACCTGACGTACTATTTCAAGCACACTCAGCCGCATTGGGATTGCGATTTTATCACGGTCAAACGTTTCCTGAAAAATATCGCAACGGTGCTTTTGTTGCCTTTCGTGGCTCTTGGAACCGCGATCGCTGCACTGGCTATAAAATTGTTTTTGTTCCCTTTGATACGAAAGGTCAACCGCAAGGATACTATGAAGACTTCCTGACTGGATTCCTGTTAGATCCAACTGTACCGACTACTTGGGCACGACCGGTAGGCTTACTCATCTTACCTGATGGCAGTCTTTTATTTACCGATGAAGCTAATAACCGAATTTATCGAATTCAGTATAATCGGAGTTAGTAGTTAGTGGGACTTTTTGACAACCAACTACTAACAACCGCTCAGTAAAACCACCCCTCTTTTTCCAGGGTTTCAATCAATTGAAGTCCTCGAGGATCTCCCACTCCTAAAATTGCGGCTTTCGCGTCCTCCCTTACTCCTAAGTCTTTATCCTCAGCAAAAGCTTGAATCAAAGCATCTAGGGCGGTGGCATAAACAACATTAGAGGGCAGTTCGCGGCATAACTGTCCAATAGCCCAAGCGCAATTACTCCGCACTGCAGATACATCGTCTTTTACCAAGGCTTCAATTAAAGGTGGTATAGCTCCGACAACAGCTTCATAACCTACTTCTGCCATCCGTGCTAAGGCACTTGCTGCCCACAAACGCACTGCGGAAATATCGGTTCTTAAAGCGTCTGCTAGAGGTGCCAGACATCGGCGATCGCGACAGTTGCCCAATGCACAAACTATTCCTTTGCGTACATACCCATTCCAATCTCGATTCAATTGGTCAATTAACGCCTGTACGGCATCTGGGCTAGGATTGTGTCCGATACCATATGCCGCACTCACTCTTACCAACGGGCAAGTATCAGTTAACAACTGAATCAAGTGGGGAGTTGCTCTGGCATCCTCAATATCGCAAAAAGCACGCGACGCCAGCATTCTCTGCTGCGGTTCGGTATGTTCCAATAAAGCTAGCATCGCCTCTGGATTGGGCTTTGGCTCCTCTGATTCAGCAGTGATAGGCTCCAAGCGATCTAAAGGGCTTGCTAGCTCTACTTCGACATCAAGTAACATTAGCTCGTCTTCATCATACATATTTTATACCAATCCCTCATAGGGATTAACATATTAATACCGCGAGCGCGGGATTTAAAATTTAAAACTTAAAAAGCTTGCATTGCTCGCTTTCTAGCAATTCCAAATGGTTGCTTTATTTCCGCGTCCCATGTACTAACCCCCTGTGCCAAATTATAAGTATAAACCAGTTTATTTGTCGGTATGAAGAGATTTTACCATCCACAGGGACTGGGTTTGATAACCTTGATGATTATAAAGATTTAATGCGGCAGTGTTGGACTCAAACACTTGCAACCCAATCTGGCGATCACCCCTGCAAGTTGCCCAATTTTCTACATATCGCATCAAAGCTGTACCAATAC
>JAQYWP010000192.1 GCA_029379285.1 Rhizonema sp. PD38 | reverse complement strand
CTTCTTTTCACTACTGCACTTTTTGTCTAATTTGTCAATGCGTAAGTCCTGATTATTACCAAGCTCTTATTTCTGTGTAGTTTGTTACTTCCGAATATTTCTTTAGTATTGAGTTGAACAAAAGTAATGATAATGACAAACCCAGCACCTTTTCCTAGTTCTGAAATACAGTGTAACTATTTAATGAGCGATCGCTTGCCGCACACAGAAATTTTCCTGTAGCTTGTGTGGAGTATGTAAAGGGCGATCTGCGAATTGCTGATAGTTCTTAGGGTAAAGTTACGCTAATTTACTAGCAGACCTATGACTTAGTATTCCCGATCTTTTATATCTTTTAACAGAAGTCAACGGAATTTGCTATCAGTTATCTTGGTAGAAATAGGTCAAAGGGATGAAAAGTTTTTTGAGCGACTCTTTTGCAGTTTAGTTGATAGACTTTGCTTTGACCAAAATTAGGTATCACAAAGTCTCAAATCCAAAATGGTATGATTGTCAGCCACGAACACCCTCAGTACTTCTTCACTCGTCTAGCATGTTTAACCAAAATCGCTCTCAATGGGACTTAGGTAGATTTTTCCAAACCCTGACTTACTTCGAGGTTATTCCTTTCCTCAATTGGGTACAGGAGTGGTTTACAGGTGATAAGGAGAATAAAGACACTGATGGAGGAAAACAAGTGGGCGTCATACTGGTAGCTGGAGCAACAGGTGGACTCGGTAAGCGAGTGGTGCGGCGACTTATTGAACAAGGTTACAAAGTCCGGTGTCTGGTACGAGACATTGATAAAGCGCGATCGCTCCTTGGTGGTGGAGTTGACATCGTTGTGGCGGATATCACGTCAAGAGAAACGTTGACTCCTGTAATGGCGAATATTCAAGCGATCGTTTGTTGCACGGCAGTACGTGTACAACCAGTAGAGGGAGATACTCCCGAACGTGCTAAATACTATCAAGGTGTCAAATTTTATCAGCCAGAAGTTGTCGGCGATACTCCAGAAAATGTTGAATATCACGGTGTCAAAAATTTAGTAGAAGCTGCGGCTAAATGTCTCCCCAATCCTGATGAAAAACTATTATTTAATTTCACAAATCCATCCATAGAACTAAAAAATACTTGGGGTGTTGTTGACGATGTTGTCATGGGTGGCGTGAGTGAAAGTAGTATCCAATTTGTTGAATCGGCTGCTTTGTTTGCTGGCAATGTCTCTACTGCCAATTCTGGGGGATTTGCATCTGTAAGAACCAGAAATTTTGAACCGCCTTTCAATCTTTCTAGTTATGCAGGTGTAAAATTGCGCGTTAAAGGTGACGGAAAGCGTTACAAGTTCTTCCTACGTACAGATACACAATGGGATAGTGTTGCTTACAGTTACTCTTTTGATACTGTAGCAGATACCTGGATAGATGTTTGCGTCTCTTTTACAGATTTGATTCCGGTATTTCGTGCCAAAACTGCGAAAGATTGTCCTCCAATTGACGCTAGTAAAATTCGTTCTCTGCAACTTATGTTGAGTAAGTTTGAGTACGACAGCACTTTAAATCCGCACTTTTCGCCTGGCAGCTTTGCTTTACAAATAGAATCAATCAAAGCATATGGTGGGGAGATTCTACCACAGTTTATCCTTGTGAGTTCAGCAGGTGTAACTCGTCCCGGTCGTCCTGGAATTAATTTAGATGAAGAACCCCCAGCTGTCAAATTAAATGATCAGTTGGGAGGAATTCTCACATGGAAATTGAAGGGAGAAGACTTTTTAAGAAAAAGTAGAATTCCATATACAATTATTAGACCTTGTGCTTTGACTGAGGAAGCAGGAGGCAAAAAGTTAATCCTCGAGCAAGGTGACAATATCAGGGGAAAAATCAGCCGAGAGGATGTTGCTAAATTGTGTGTAGAAGCACTAAAGCAAACGCAAGCGTGTAACGTCACATTTGAGGTCAAAGAGGGAGAAAATAGCGACAGCATTGATTATTTGACCCTATTTTCTAACTTAGAATCTGACGTTTGAAAGTTAGGAGTTAGGGATGAAACGTATTGATATGATAATATTAGCTCTGTTTTTAGTTATTTTTATCTGGGGTGAGTTATTTTCCAAGACGGCTTTATCTCAGGCTGTTGATGCCCGAGTCGGTATCTTGGAAATGGATGTGCGAGGTTTAGAGTCGCGGATAAACCAGATAGAATCTCAGTTGGGTTCAAGCCGTCAGTCTCCATCTGCAAGAGTGCCGAATAACCAATCGTTACCGCGATCGAGAGGAAATGTGTCTTCCCAAGAACGCGATCGCATGTTCGACAGACTTGCAACTCTGGTAATTGAAACCAGGCAAGATGTGAATGCGTTACAGACACGAGTTGGTAAACTAGAGAAACGACGTTGATCAAACTATAATTTCTCCTGTAGAGCAAATATTTTGTCTATGCAGTTAAGAAGGCTGCACCACAAATGCCTCTAAAGTGGTTAGATTACATCCGGCAGTTCATACTCTATTAGCCGTATGCGAGGATACTGGTAGGCTGTTACACCCCACATTCCGCACTTCAAAAGTAGCATGATGTTAGATTGGCAACGGGCACGTCGAGAAACACCTGGTTGTGAGAATGTTTTGCACTTTAACAACGCAGGTGCAGCCTTAATGCCGCAACCTGTTTTGGAGGCAGTAGTTGGGCATTTGTATTTGGAAGCCCAAATGGGGGGGTACGAAGCCGCTGCTGTTCAGGCTCAAGCGGTGGAACAAGTGTACGAAGCCGCAGCTGCCTTGCTGGGATGTCAGCGAGGGGAAGTTGCGATAATTGAGAATGCAACTAGAGCGTGGGATATGGCGTTTTATGCGATACCTCTAAGAGAGGGCGATCGCATTCTCACCACGATGTCAGAATATGCCAGTAATTACATCGCCTTTTTACAAGTTGCTCGGAAGACAGGCGCAACCATTGAAGTCATTCCTAACGATGAATTAGGGCAAATTTCTATTGAAGCGCTGCACAATGCTATTGATAATCGAGTGAAGTTAATTGCCATCACCCATGTTCCTACAAATGGCGGTTTAGTGAATCCAGCAGCCGAGGTAGGAAAAGTGGCAAAGGAAGCGAGAATTTTATATTTACTCGACGCCTGCCAGTCGGTGGGACAAATGCCGATTAATGTGAATGAAATCGGTTGCGATATGCTTTCAGCAACGGGACGTAAATATTTGCGCGGGCCAAGGGGTACAGGATTGCTATACGTGAGACAAAGTATTTTAGAAAAATTGGAACCCCCTTTACTAGATATGCACGCCGCCGAATGGGTGAGTCGAGATGAATTTAAAATTCGTCCAGATGCTCGTCGATTTGAGAATTGGGAAACGAACTATGCAAGCAAAATTGGCTTTGGTGTAGCAATCAACTATGCTCGACAGTGGGGGTTAGAGGCAATTCAAAACCGGATTTGTATGCTAGCAGAGAGTCTCCGTCGTCAACTTGATAGTCTTGATGGGGTTATAGTTCGAGATTTAGGCTTACAACAGTGTGGAATTATTAGCTTTACAGTAGACGGTAAAGAGCCAATGGAAATTAAGTGTTTGCTAGCTCAACAAAAGATTAATGTATCGGTTTCCAGAAAACAAAGTACCCGAATCGATATGGAGGCAAGAGGGCTTGGCTCTGTGATTAGAGCTTCAGTCCATTATTACAATACTGAAGAAGAAGTTAAACGGTTTTGCACTACATTGGCATCTCGGTTGTGACGTAATACCAGATAACCGAATCTTGGAGTGATTTGGAGTTAATCGCAATCGATTTCTCTAATCATCTTGATGCACCTTCGGTGTTTCGTCGTGCCGCCATCAAGAAAGCTATTGGCGCATACAGGTCGTGGCGTACCCACTATCAAAAGTGGGAAGTACGAGAATCGCCACGCCATAGAAAACATCGCCCACCTGTCCAGCCTCGTTCTTTTAATTTCAATCCTGTGTTCTACTCCGGCATGTGGAAGGAAGATACGTGCGACAGCATTATGCTCAAAATTTGTAGGAATAATGCCTGGGTTTGGGTTAAGTTTCAGTACCAAGGTTATGACTCTGGAGCAGGCTGGGTAAAAGCTTCTCCTACTGTGACAATAACTGGCAACAAAGCTTACTTAGACTTCACTGTCGAAAAATATGTCCAAGCAACAGGAGGAATTAAAACTGTCATTCAGAGTGCGGATCTGCGAATCTGCTCTGTTGACTTAGATTTTGACGGCAGCAAGGTTTTTTTTTCACCCTAATTTCCATCCTGTGTAACATTCTATCTACTGTCGAACGACCAATCAGAATTCCTGTCGAAGTTGCTAACTCGTTGCGAATCTCTTCTAAGGTCGCATCATTATTGGCTGACACAATTTCTTGAAGAATATTCAATTGTTCTTCGTTTAACTTTGTTGGAGTTTGTTGTATCCTAACTTTAGGAACTATACTTCCTGTCTATCGATATTGTTTCAGTAATTTTTCAATAAAGCTTAAAGCTACTCTAAATCTTTCGGCTAACTGACGTTGTGATATTCCACCTTCTAAGTATGTATCAATTATCTTTTGACGAAAGTCGAGTGAGTATGCTTTCATTTCTACTTTTTTAAGATGTACTACCTTAATTTAGGTATTATACCTCATTTGACTGGGAAACGCTATACTAATGTAGGGGTAACTTCAAATCGTGTTTGTAAAAGTTCTCGCAGTTGAGCCAATTGTTTTGGTTTAATACGCTTAGTATAAAAGGCAAATTCAGGCGTTATTTGACCTTTTTTAGCAAAAACTTCTAGAGAATGTCTCGAAATAGAAAATTCTCCGAATGGAGGATAGTCAAAGGAAATCAAGCAAAGTGCATCTTAAGGAATTCTTGTTAGTGTCTCCCAAGATACAAAGTACTGAGATATTCAAAGCAATAGAGACAGCTATCCCAGCCACTTCAATCGAACAGGCGATCGCCGATCTTCTATCTCACTAAAAAACGAGTGCATCTGTTCCGAAGCGTGCTGTAGCACTGGGCACGTTTAACTTGAAACCAGTTTTCCCTTTTGAACGAACAGAGTTGAAGCCTGATGACATGAGACAACCCTTAGTATATGGTTTAACCCTCTGTTCATCAGCTTACTACTTAACACATTTTATGCTTAAATTTGAGGCAAATATTCATAACTTCGCACAATAGTCTGTATTGTTCAACACAAAATTAGATGCGCTTGCCCTGCCATCCCAAAGTCCTTTTGAGCGCGACATCACAGTATGCAATCGCAAGCTCTTTCATATTCCACCAATGTGTAAATTAAATCCTCTCTACCTTGGAAGTCGTTGGTCTGCGTTTCGAAGCTCTATGTTATCTTGCAGATGAGTGCGGTGAAGACGTAACAGTCTATTGCTGAAAAATTGTATTTTTTACTCCAATTTTTGACCAACTGTACTGCAATGGGATGTGTTTCTTCAGAGATTAGTCATTTCGGTGTGGACAATTTATACTCAAGCATTTTTTGTTGTCTTTGTTCTTGTGGAGGGGTAAGACTTCGCAAAGACTTATCATTATATATTTGAGCTAACTGTTCTGCTGTAAAAGACTGTACCAGACTGAGATTCAATGGTGGCTGACTGATAAATGTGGCGTAAGATGCGCTGAGATACTGACGATACTCCTGTCGATTAGTAAGATAAGTTTGAAAGAAAGCCAAACCTAATGCGTTGATATAAGTGCGAGCAGTTGGTAAGTCGGTGCCAATTAAACTAGATGGAACAGGTAACGCAGATTCAGCCGGATTCAAATGACCTAAGGTAGAGAAATGCGTTCCATTCTCGATTAACATGAGATACTTGTTTGAAGTTTGCAGCCAGGTGAATGGGCGAATTTGTTCTGGTACTGCGGGAGTAAAAATGTCTTGACTCCCAGCAACGAGCATTACGGGAACTTTAATTTGGCTCAATCCCCTTTGTCCCAAAATTGTGCTATCTAAAGGATTAATTGCCATCACTGCTTTGATTCTTCGATCTTGGATGGGATAGCTACGTGGTGGTAGTTCACTAGCGCGGCATTGTAAAAAAACTGACAGATCTAAAGAACGGTTGGGATTGCAATCTTTATAAATTTGTGTAAAATTAATTTTTGCTCCAGATGAAGCGAGAACGTTATACCCTCCCAAAGAATGTCCGATCGCACCGACTTGCTGCATATTCAATTGTCCCTTGAAGTTGGGATCGGATTCAGAAATACCCTGAAGTTCATCCAGCAAAAATTTCACATCCAAGGGTTGATCGATTAACTCCTTAGCTTCTGGTGGACCTGCTAACCCCGAAAAGTATTGCTGAAATCGCTTACTATCACTATCAGGATGTTCGAGGAGTGCAACGGCGAACCCATAAGATGCTAGATGCTCAGCTAGGTAGGTGAATGTGGTACTATCTTCTGCAACACCGTGAGAAATCACAATCACTGGGAAAGGTGATAGAGGCTGTTGAGATTTCGTGGCTTGGGGTATGTAGAGATCGGCACCGAAACGACGTTTTCGCGAGCGATCGTTCAAAGTCAAGGGTTGTTTGTGCCACTTAAAAAGGCCTGCAAGTCGTAAATCTGGCTGTTGTGAAAAATCAATTTTTGGTTGAGCATCTGCTTCCTTTGCTGCTGTTTGCTGAAGTGCAACAACTGTTGCATCCCTTTTTTTGAGTAGATCTGACAAGTTATCAATAATGTCTTGAGTTTCACTTAAGTTCAACTGAATGCGTCCCGAGGAGTAGTGACGGATGGCATTGACAACAGTTAAACCTTCCGGATCGGCAGCAGCCAAAATGAGCGCCGAACGCAATGCATAGAAACCGTTTTGTCTTTTTTGTGTTCGCAGCAATTCTCCAAAACGTTGCAGCAACTTTTCCCCCAGCTTCGAGTAAGTGAACTGTGATACTAATGTAGGGGTAACTTCAAATCGTGTTTGCAAAAGCTCTCGCAGTTGAGCCAATTGTTTTGGTTTAATACGCTTAGCATAAAAGGCAAATTCAGGCGTTATTTGACCTTTTTTAGCAAACACTTCTAGAGAATGTCTCGAAATAGAAAATTCTCCGAATGGAGGGTAGTCGAAGGAAATTTTCTCTGCTCCCAATCCAGGAGTTGGAGTGATCAGACAGGAGAGGGCTCCGAAGGTAAAAGTCCCTATGACTGTTCGCAGCCTTCTTTTGCAAACGAAAGGGAAGAAATCACGATTCTTACTCAGCAACACTTTCGAGTCAACAGCCTTGTGATTGTGCAGTTTAGCCATTTTTTGTTTCCTCACCCTGTTAAGAAGAGCCTATCGCATTCTTGCCTTTATGTGTAGCGATGTCGAAGGTAACGGCTGCCATCCGTATTGCCATTTTGGACAATGTGTTGGCGATTAGGAAAAATTTCGGCAAAGCGGATCGTTCTAAATAGATTTCGTCGGCTGAATCCCTTGCCATATCTCTTACCAGTGTCTGACTCAAGGCTTCGACCACCCTTTGGCCATACTCTGCCCTTCCTTCACCAATAATTTTGCTACGGATGCGCTTGCCGATGTGCCAGTATAACAGCACTAACTCGGTGTTAATCGTTTGGGCAATATGATCGCGACTTTTTTCAATCAGGATACGGATGTCACCTACTAGCTGGTCAGTCACAATTGCGTCTGTCGGAACTAAAGCTTGAGTCTTGCTGAGTTTTTCTGATTTACTCTTATTTTTATCATTACAGTTTCCACCTGAAACATTAGTTTCCATCTGTCCATTACACTTAGGTGCTTGGCGGCAGATAGCGCCAAATCGTTTCTTATTTTACTATATACTTAATATTTATTTATTTATTTTTTACAACTGAACGTGATTATACTTTACTTTCTAACACTTCTAATAAAAGGTTTTTTTGTAAAAATACTTTTTTTGACAGAATGTAAAAAAATGGAAACTTTAGAAACTTTGGAAAAAATATTTCTGAAACTGAAACATTTGATTGACGTACAGATTTAGCAAGTGTCACACTTAGGGAAACTTTCAGGTACGAGGTATCATCAATGGCGATCACCAAGCATCGACAGAAAATTTTAGAAGTGCTTCAAAAATGGTTTCAAACGAGTGAACAAGGACCAACCCTTGAAGAACTATGTCAACTTCTAGGTATGCACCCACGTCAGAAGGCAACTGTTCAGCGGTGGTTGCAAACTATGCGGGGGATTGACGTGGAATGGGAAGCTCATAGCGCTCGTAGTCTTCGCCTCTTCATTTCTGAACTGGAAGAAGATTCAGTACAGATACCTGTGACGGAAACACTGCGATATCTGGCAACGGGTTTAGTTGAGTGGGAGAGGAAATCAAAAGAAGCCCGATCACACGTACCAGAAGCTCTCCGTATTGGCATGTCACGAATGTATCTCACTGCCTTACTACATGGAGGAGAAGCACCAGGAAACTTGCCTGAGTTGCTGGAAAAAGTAGAAGAACCTGTGATTGATTGGCTACCTAAAGCTTCAGCAATTAAGAACCTTTCACCCGATGTCACGCTTTTAGAAGAGGGTTTAGTGTCTGATTTTGCTCAACATTGGCAGGTTGATGGAAAAGGAGTTGTGGAACAAGTTCAAGAATCGGTGATGCAAGATGTCTTGGGACACTGCCGAAAATTGCAACTGGATGATGCCTACCGAGGTTTTCGCTATTCAGTTGTAACTAGACCAACTCTCTCCTATACGGAGTATCGCCGTATGTTGGCTACACCTATGTTTCATCATCTACGGGAATATCTCAGGCAGACCTATGTAGAACTGAAGAGTCTGGCAGAGCATAATATTTACTACCTTTGCCCACGTTGCCAGTATCCACAAAAGCGGCGATCAGATGGAACATACCGTTGCCGAAATGTATTCTGCGAACGGTTATGTGCAGGATCGAATCCTCCACTCCTGCCACTGCCACCAATTTCTAAAACTGAAGCCCATGATTGGATGGTGGTGACTCCCGGTATGCACAAGTACGTTACACTGCCTGGTTTATGGGAAATGTTTCTGTACAAGTCTTTAACTCGACAGGGAGTAAAAGTGACGCTGTGGCCCCAAATTGATGAATATGACTTACTCGTAGAACTGCCTCGTAAGGTTTGTTGGGCAATTGATGTCAAGGACTGGACGCATCTGCGATTGGATCGCCTAAAACAGGTGCAGTATCGATTAGATATGGATGAAACCTTTGTTGTTTTTCCCGATCAACGTGAGCACTTGCTGCGGCTTAACGTAGTGCGTAATGAATATGAAGCCGAGTTGGCTGGTGTGCGCTTAGTGCTGATGAACGAGTTGATTGAAAAAGTTAAAGAGATTATGAGGAGCAGAAACCATGCGTGATACCAGTACTTGGTGTCAAAGTATTTGCAAGAACTTGCGTTTGTCTATAGAACTTCAGGAGCATGTTCCATTGAATCTGGAAGGAAGCATACGAAACAAAGAACTCAAGCGCCTTGCTCGCTTGATAGCCGATGTAGAACTAGGTTTAACCTTAGTTGAGCAGATTGCACCAGGAGAACTAGCGACATCAGTTTCAGCCATACTATCAGGTTATCGCTATTCGGTGCAACAGCTTGAAGATGACAGCATTTGGAGGACTGTGCAAATCGCCCGGTTTTATCTAGTTCGGATTAAAGGTAGACATTGGGAACGAGCTGTTGAAGAGTATATCAAGTTACCTCAGGTAATCAGAATCTACAGTCTTAACGCTGTTAATTCAGTGCCACGACTCATTTCATCCAGTAAAGCTATTAGTCGCACACAGGTATATCAACAGACATTAACTCAAACTCCAAAACACAAACATTGGATCGTTAATTTAGCAACCGTAGGACGTTGGTTTTGCAAAGTTTCTTCCCTTGAAAACTCCCCAGTAGAAGTTCCTATCGATATTCCAACCGCTGTTGCCGAGATTTCAAAAACTTCATCAAAAGTTTTACTGAAGCGCATTCGGAAAAACCAAAATCCTCCAGCTATAGTCACTTGGGATCGATTACTGCAAACTGCTCAAGAAATGGAGCAGAAATATCATAAGGGAAACTGGTACAAGCGTCTCAATCAGATAACTCTGAAACTTTATGATGAAGAAAAAAGTAATGACTTTCAACCCGGCACTGAGTTGACATTTGAACAGTTAATGCATGTTGTCGGGCTGCTAAATGTTGGCAAGTCTACACTATTAGAGGTTTTGACCTATCACTTTGCGCTTCAGGGCTACCGATGTGCGTTGGTAGTGAATGATGTAGCAACGGCTGTACGTACTGCCTCCATGTTTTGGCATCAGCTAGGAATTGAGGCGACTCCAATTTTGGGAGAACGCGATCGCAACGAACATCTCAAGAAAGTCCATGAATCACTTTTGGCTGATGAAATAGCTGAGGAAGCGGAGGAAATCAACCACGGAGGCGTACATTTTGCATGGCGTTGGTTTAGTCCAGTTTGTCCCTTGTTAGCCTTGGTGCAATCAGAAGAGAAGTGGGAGTTTGGGCAGGAACCTTGTCACAGCCTTTACCAGCAAACGAGTCAAAAAAACAAAGACAGTTCTGATGAAGATGCTGATGGCATAGAGGAAAACAAGGACTACTACACCTGTCCAATGTATTACAAATGTCCGCGTCATCAACTGGAACGAGACATTGCAAGTGCCAAAATCTGGATACTTACTCCTGCAAGCTTCATCCACACTCGTGTCCCTAGGCAAGTTTTTCAGGAGAAGATAACGTTTGCTGAAGCAGTTTATCGTGAGTGTCACTTCCTATTCGTTGATGAAGCAGATCGCGTTCAGGTTCAACTTGATGACGCATTTGCACCTGCTGAAGTTTTAGTCGATGCAACAGATGCTGCGTACTTGAACAAAGTAGGAAGGTATACAGGAGGGATTTATCAATCAGCCCGTGACCAAATGGCAGCAGACAGACTCGTTGCCTGGTTAAGTGCCCAATATTACATTCAAAATGCTACGAATAGGATTTATAACCCAATACGGTTCAGTTAAGGCTAAAAAGCAGATTAGCGATGTGAAATTTGGGAG
>JAQYWP010000191.1 GCA_029379285.1 Rhizonema sp. PD38 | reverse complement strand
TCATCAAGGAATATTACTAAAGGATGTTCTTGATTAGTAAAGAGTTGGATAAATTTATGAAACAACAGATTAAAACGATTTTGGTCAGCATTAGCACTGAGTTCAGGAGCAGGTTGTTGTTTTCCAATGAGCGTTTCTAATTCAGGAATAACATCAATAATGACTTGCCCATTATCTCCTAAAACTTCTAAAATTTTTCTTTTCCAATGCTCAATGCTAATATCAGTTTCACAAAGTAATTGCCCTACCAAATCACGCAATGCTTGTACTATGGCAGAAAAAGGTATATTGCGTTGAAGTTGGTCATATTTACCCTTAATAAAGTAACCCCGTTTTTTGATAATCGGTTTGTGAACTTCATTGACTACAGCAGTTTTACCAATCCCAGAGAAACCTGTGACTAACATGATTTCGGTTCCCCTTTGCTGCTCTTTCTGAGGAGGGTTCACCACACGGTCAAAACAAGCCAGTAAGTTTTCCACCTCTGCTTCTCGACCATAAAGTTTTTCAGGAATCAGGAAACGTTTGCATAGATCCCGACTTCCTAATTCAAAGTAGACAATTCTCCCTTGAGCTTCCCATTGTCGCCAGCATGTTTCTAAGTCATACTTCAATCCTAAGGCACTTTGATAACGGTCTTCAGCATTTTTCGCCATCAGTTTGTGGATAATTTCTGAAATTACCGAAGGGATGCTAGGATTAATAGTATGAGCAAAAGGAGGAAACTTGGCAAGATGGCAATAAACCAACTCCATCTGATCACTGCACTCAAATGGTAACTTAGCAGTCAGGAGTTCAAAGAAGGTGACGCCTAGAGAATAGAAATCACTACGATAGTCAATTCCCCGGTTCATCCGTCCAGTTTGTTCAGGAGAAAGATAAGCAAGAGTTCCTTCCAAAATATCTGGGTTAGTAAGAGTTTGAGTTTCTCTTTCTAGGATAGAGGCAATGCTAAAGTCGATCAGTTGGATTTGTTTAGTCTCTGGCTGGATCAGGATGTTCGTTGGTTTGATGTCTTTGTGAATAATTTGATGACAATGCAATTCCTCTAAAATACTGACAATTTGAATAGCGATGTTCAAGAAGTTTGGTAAGGAAAGAGGTGAATTGGCAGTATATTCATTGAGAGAAATGCCGCCAAAGTCTTCCATGATTAGAGCATAAGCGTTGTTGTAGCTTTCCAAACTATAGGTTTGAATAATTCCAGTAAGGTCAAGGTTTTTAGTGATAGTGTACTGATTGCGGAATTGCACCAGTTCTTTAAAGTTAGGATAGGAATTTTTCAGCAGCTTAATTACTACAGGCTTTTGATCAATTTCTCGATATCCGCGATAAACTAAGGTTCTAGAACCGTTGTAGATTTCCTCGCTAATACGATATCCAGGAAGACTGACTTGTGTACTAACCATACTGCTAAATCTTTCAAGTTTCTAAACTTATTGTTCCCCTATCGGCGAAGCAATTTCAGTAAACCAAAAAGTTTTTCCCCAAAGAGCGAACGCCAAACATTTTGTAGCTTATGATACTTTTTTATCTTCAACCCTTTAACTACTTGACATATTATATATTAGAATTACTTATGCTTAGCTAGTTATAAATTGTTGATATTAACTCGATGGAAGATGAATATCTTAAACGACTTGATATTTACGCTCAACAGCCTGACGTAAAAATGTCAACATTTGCTTAATACCATTTTGTTATGAGGCTTCACATAATTAATTGAGCAAAAGCCTTGATAGACAAGGATTGTCTGTCTATACAGCCTCGAATGGAATTCGTATAAGTTCAAAAACTTTATGATAAATTTATCGACAGTCTCGTCTTTTTTGGCTAATTCTAAGCTAGAGAAGATTCACTCAAATATTAACAAGAAGAAAAGATGTGCCAACAAATAACAATAATATTTGTTTTAATTATATAAAAATTTTTAGCCTATAGCTACTTTCAATACCAAATACGAATCCGATAGTCTCGGTGGATATAAGATAAGCTAGCTTTTACTTTGCAAGTAACATAAGCAAAATATTCAACTCCATGTTTACCCCTGTGCCCCTTTCTATATTTACAGATAATCCATAAATCAAATGTGACTGAATCATATTTACCTCTTGTCATTGTGTAGATAATTTTTTAACTTTTTCTCCATGAGCAAAAATTGTTTGATGCCTCCTTGTTTTCCTCAACTAAAGAGCAGGCATAAGAAACGGAATTTCCAATACCTGTAACCACCTCATAACAGGCGTACTAAAGAATCCTTTGTCTAGATAAAGTTTTTTAACCTTTATTTTTAAGTTATAAAGTGATGCTAATACACAGGTAATAATTGCAACGGTAGTATATCGCCAACGAACACCTCTTATCGCTAAACTTGCGCGCTTATCCTTTATTAAAACATATAAAGTCGCGTAAGCATAAAATGAAGAAATGCCAAATATAGCTTCGCTTCTATTTAATTTTGAGTACGAGACTTAAAGTTTATTTAATTTGTAAAACTAGTTCTTGGCACGTGTTTTCTAGGGTTTCACACTTAACTGCGCGTTGCTATCCTGCACTAGCTAATCGTAACTAAATAATAGCATAACTGGCGAATATTTCCACAAAATGCATAGCAATGCGTAGATATGAAGAGAAATTTACTTACAGCTTCTAACCCCTTCAGGGTTCGCCAGTTGCTTTATGCCGGGGAACCCGTCTTGGCTGACTTTTGATTTTTGAATTCCCCGTAGGAGTTGCTTGCTCAGTTTGACATGCTGGCTGATCAGGGATTATTGGTTAGATATCCTCTGGCATAATCACAGAAATGACTTGATTCCGATTCTTACGATAAATCCTAAAGTCATTATGAGCATGATAGTACCCAATAATATTCAATATTAGGTTGCCCGTTAATTTCGTTTGTGGCTAGTTTACCAGCGATGAAGCCATGCTTCTCGTAAAATCGTCTGGCTTGTGTATTTTGTTGCAATGTTTGAAGCGTTAATCCCTGCGGAGAAATTTCTTTGGCTTTATTAAGTAGATCTGAAGCAATACCTAGCTTTTGATATACAGGATCTACAAAAAGCTGGTTTAATTCCTGTTCCTCTTTTATTACTACAACGAAGCCTACAATTTGATTTTCAAGTTCGGCAAGCCAAACGTTCCCTCTTTTTGCAAGGCGATCGCGGAAACGTTCTTTCCATGCCATATATGGCTGTGGATGTTGAAGATGAGGAAATGTGTGATGCCAAGTTCGATACCAAAGTTGGACAGTATTTTCCAAATCATTTGGGTTATAAGGTCTAATGATCACCACTTTAGCTTAAGTTTATCTGTGATCTAGCCATTTCCTACTCCCGAACCAATACATCGGTTCGGGTTAAGGAGGGATAAAATTGATGAGTTACTGTTCCAAACGCAGTACTGCCATAAATGCTTCTTGTGGAACATCTACGGTACCTACGGCTTTCATCCGCTTTTTACCTTTTGCCTGCTTCTGCAAGAGTTTCTTCTTGCGGCTAATATCACCACCGTAGCATTTGGCAAGTACGTCTTTTCTTAAAGCTGGTACATGTTCGCTGGCGATAATTTTACTGCCGATCGCAGCTTGAATTGGGACTTTGAATTGATGGCGGGGAATCAATTCTTTGAGTTTTTCTGCCATTCCTCGTCCGACATTGTAAGCTTTGTCTCGGTGGACAATCATTGCCAAGGAATCTACCGGATCGCCATTAATCAAAATATCTAGTCTGACTAAAGGATTTTCTTGATAACCTATTAGAGAGTACTCCATGCTGGCATAACCGCGTGAGCGAGACTTCATTTGGTCAAAAAAGTCAGTAACAACTTCCGCTAAGGGTAACTCGTAAGTTAGCGTGGTGCGTCCCTGGGCAAGATACTTCATGTCTTTAAATACGCCACGTCGATTTTGTGACAACTCCATTAAAGTCCCGACGTAAGTTTCTGGTGAAATCATTTCTACTTTGACGTAGGGTTCTTCTATTTTTTCTCGTTCGTTGGGAGAGGGTAAATGACTGGGGTTATCGATGTACAATACATCACCCTTGTTTGTTGTCACCTTGTAAACTACAGAGGGAGCTGTAATGATTAAATCCAGATTGTACTCTCGTTCCAGACGTTCTTGCACAATTTCCATATGCAGCAAACCTAAAAAACCACAACGGAAGCCAAACCCCATTGCACTGGATGTTTCTGGTTCGTAGTGCAGTGCTGCATCATTAAGTTTTAGCTTTTCTAAGGATTCCCGCAAGTCTTCAAATTGATCCGCATCAATAGGGAACATCCCGCAGAACACCATTGGATTTGCTTCAGTGTAACCGGGCAAAGGCGCTGATGCTTTAGCATTGACTAAAGTCATTGTGTCTCCTACCCGTGCATCAGCAACCGCTCTAATCGACGCAGCTAAATAACCTACTTCTCCAGCATGTAGGTCCTCAACTGGCTTTTGCGTGGGAGAAAGGACACCTAACTCGTCAATTTGGTATTCTTTTTCAGATGCCATGAGATAGATGCGATCGCCATTCTTAAGTGTACCATCCATCACTCGAAAATACACGATCACTCCACGATAGCTATCGTAGTAGCTATCAAAAATCAATGCTCGTAAAGGTTCTTTAACTGTGTTGCTTGGAGATGGTATACGCTGCACAATTGCTTCTAAAATCTCATCTATTCCAATTCCCTCTTTAGCAGAAGCTTTAATCGCATTGCTGCAATCCAAACCAATAATTTCTTCGATTTCGCCGATCACCCTGTCTGGTTCTGCGCCTGGCAGATCGATTTTATTCAAAACTGGGATGATTTCTAAGTTATGCTCTAAAGCTAAATAAACATTTGCCAGAGTTTGTGC
Organism: Rhizonema sp. PD38; assembly: GCA_029379285.1. GTDB lineage: Bacteria > Cyanobacteriota > Cyanobacteriia > Cyanobacteriales > Nostocaceae > Rhizonema. Next base: position 6,180 of record JAQYWP010000191.1, on the reverse strand, counting down.
TTCTACACCCTGAGAAGCATCTACTACCAATAGCGCGCCTTCACAAGCCGCAAGACTACGAGACACTTCATAAGAGAAATCCACATGACCTGGAGTATCAATAAGATTCAGCACATACTGCTGATTGTCCTTTGCCTTGTAGTTCATGCGAGCGGCTTGCAGCTTGATTGTGATTCCGCGCTCCCTCTCCAATTCCATGTTATCCAGAAACTGTTCTTTCATCTGCCGCTCGCCCACTGTACCTGTAACTTGTAGCAAGCGATCAGCAAGGGTAGATTTTCCGTGGTCTATATGAGCAATAATACAAAAATTCCGAATGCGAGCTACGGGAACGTCAGTCATAAACTTCTTTGCTTTAGCAGTAACTAAAGATAAAAGAGCAATATACTTAATGTATTTTAATGCTTTCTTAGCTAAGACGCATTATAGAAGAGGAGAGCGAGTTCAGTCTTGAGTAGAGGGAGCGTACAATAAACATCAAGAGGCGAAAACACAGAGTTCCTACTATTTCATAGAAATGCCTAATAAAATTGTTAGCCTCAACCTCTCGACTTCCCTAGTTTCCCCATATGTAGCAATCTTAAAGTTAAATAGTATAAGGAGCTACTGCAAGTTGCAGTACATCCCAACTGCGAACAGAATTACTTGACAAAGCTTTTGAGAAACCAAATCCCAAGTGTATCACCTTATGAATATGAAAGACAAAGCTACCGATGCTGAACAAAGACTAGCTGATAAGGTAGAAATTGCGATTCGTTTAGATTCGGAGTTACTACAACAGATTCAGCATTTGACCAATGATCCCAGTAAAGTTATAGAGGTAGCAATCCGCCAGTGGTTGAGAGGTGAAACACCAAGAGATGATGAACTGACGCGCACACCAATTCACAAACCTTTACCTCCTCGCGGCGAATGGAATGATTAAACTGGTAAGCATTCAGATGTTAGCAGTTGTAACCAAGCTGGCTTGCTATTTTTCCTACTACACTCGTCAAATACAACGTTGATGAGCAATTCTCAAGAAACTCTCGTCAAAAACATGGTTTTTTGTGAAGGCAGGTGAGTGTGTCGTATCGCGAGGCGATATACGAGTAGGAAGAAGGAGTTTCTGTCATAAGTAGTAGGTAGTATGCTGCCAGTCGCATGCTCCTAACAGGATTGGTTGAAGAAAAACTGAGAACTCTTCAGATAAGAAATTAAAATAAGAGAATACAAGAGCGTTAAGGATTTAAACCGAAACAGCTCTTGTAGATGACTCAGGCATACATTTCTTTTATGGGAGGTTAGGTAACTATCCCTAATGCACTCAGTTTTAAATTCTGAGTTGTGACAACTAAGTTTTACGTTATCTAATGGTAAACTTTAAAACATACTGCCTAATACTTATTGAAAAATTAAAAACAGAGCGTTGCTCTCTATATTCTCAGCATAAGTCCAGAGATGAATTTTGGTCAAAACGTAAAACGTAGTTCTGAGGAGGCTGGGAACCTGATACAACTTCTCTTCGGCGATGAGTGTATGCGTAATTTTCGTCACAGATGTCACAAAATTTGCCCTTTTTTCGGAAATATTCGACTTGAGGGGGCTGTTTTAACCAGATAACGTGTCAGATCCGATGTTATATATATTGAACCTGTTCTTACGAATAGCTCATAACTCCTATAAATATTGATATAACAGCTAAAAAAAATTATAGTCAGAGAATAAAAAACATGTCAAAATTAGCTTAATGTAAAAATTTATGCCAAACTTTAGACAGCATTTCGCAAAATTGTTTAAAGTTGCTGTTTGTTTATCCAACTCGAGTTCGAGTCATGAGTATTACTGCTAATTCTAAACTGTCAAATTCATCCAAGAATCAGGAAGCTATTACCAGTAACACTAATGGTTCTCTGGCTTCTTTAGGATCAGAGTTGGTATACACCCAAGATGAAACAGGGCGTTACTTAAGCTTCTGTTGGCAAAACAGTGAGAAACTGGGGTTTGACACTAAACAAACAATCAACGACCTAAATAAAGCCCCAACTTTAGCTCCAGTGGACAAAGTTATCTACTTGGAGAAGTTGCAACAAATTTTAACAACTTTAGTTCCAGAGAGGTTTGAGTGTTGGTTTTGCTACCGTCAACAGTTGTATGAGTTGGAGTTGATAATGACTCCAATTCTACCAACTGTCGGAAGCGTCGCCACGACAGTTTTAGTTATGGGTAGGCTCCTTAGTGCAACAAGAGCTAGCAAAAAAGTAAAAGTTGTATCACAAACGCCTACAAAATCAGAATTAGCTTTACGTTCACAGCAAGACCTTTCGTTAATCAACCAAATTACCAGAAATATTAGCAGAACATTAGATCTAGATATTATTTGGCAACAAACAGTTGATAGTTTAGGTCAAGCACTACGATTTGATCGTTGTATTATCTGTCCCTACAAACCTTTCACTAGCAAAGTGAAGGTGATAGCTGAGTATCACTTGCCAAAAGTAGGTTCAATGCTTGGTGCAGAAATAGATATAGCTTCTTTCCCTGCTTTTGCTCAGGCTTTAGAAACTCAAGAACCGCTTTTCTTGGAAAACTGTCAACATCATCAATTCAACGGGCAGAACATCTTGGTAGTTGCAACTTGCTACAAGGATCAAGCTAACAGTTTAATTGCTGTAACTCTTGAGGACAACTGTAGTGGGGTAACAGCTTTGGAGCTTGAATTAGCAAAAGATGTGGCAGATCAATTGGGAACGGCGATCGCTCATGCCACCTTATATCAAGAACTTGGAGTAGCAAGTCAACAAGCCGAAGACGCAACCCGTCGCATTAGAGAGTTTCTAGCTAATGTGACGCATGAACTCAGAACGCCACTCAACGGCATAATTGGATTTTTAAAGCTCATTTTAGAGGGTATGGCAGACGATCCAGAGGAACAAGAGCAGTTCCTCAACGAAGCATATAAATCTTCACTTTATCTGCTTGATATTATCAATGACATCTTAGACATTGCGAGAATTGAATCAGGCAAAATGGAACTTGAGTTAAGTTCAGTCAAATTAGACGAGCTATTTAATGATGTAGAAAATTTCATGCGTCTTCAGGCAGAACAGAAATCCATCAGCTTCCACATGCAAATGCCTGATACTTGTGATGAAATTATGCTTCTAGGTGACTATCAGCGTCTCAAACAAGTGATGCTCAACCTCCTCAGCAACGCTATCAAATTTACTCATGAAGGTGGCATTACTGTCAGTGCTGATCTCGTTCGGAAAAAATTAGCATTTCATGACCAGCAATTTCCTGGTATGGTGAGAGTACGTGTGGCAGACACTGGTATTGGTGTTTCTCTAGACAAACAAGATAAACTATTCCAATTATTCTCTCAAGTTGATGGTTCCCGCACTCGGCAATACGGTGGTACTGGCTTGGGACTGGCAATATCTCAGAAACTTGTAGAAGCAATGGGCGGTGAGGTAAATTTTTACAGCTTGGGTGAAGGGCTGGGTTCAACAGTTACGTTTACAGTACCCCTCTACCAACAACCGGTTATGGTTTCACCTTCGGAAACAAACTTACCAGAATAGTCCTGAATACTGAGTGCATTGTTAAATAGACGGCATTTCTGTCAACAAGAGTTAGATTGCCTCTCCTCCAGTTAGGGGAAGAATTCTTTGAGCGTTAACTATTAATACTCAACAATTATTGTCATTCTTATACCAAAGTTAACCTTGGTACATTAAGATGCTGGCAGTCGCACGCAACAAACGACAGCCACATCTTTAGGAATAGATAACATGAAAATCCCTCGTCTTCTATTATTCGTAGGTTTGTGCTTATGCTTACTTTTGTGGATCAAGCCCTTAGAAGCACAGGAAAATCAAACTACATCAGGAGCAGGCAATATTAATGCCACCATCCCAAACCAGACTGTACCAGGAGCAGGTAATGCTGATGCTATTAGCATCGCGCAAAAATCTCCTTTGGTACAATCAGCTCAAAATTTTTTGGTACAGCAAACCCAGCAAATTCAAGATGCCAATCTTAGAAAGGTGACACGCGATGCGATTAACAACCCCAAAACGTGCATCGTGCATAGAGCTGGGCTGAGTGATAGCCAAAAGCAAAATATCTTACAGCAATTGTTAGATGCGGGCTTAGTAGATCCGACAGACGATAGTACATTTCCTGGCGGACTAATCGCTGGAGTCTTTCCGCCAGTAAACAATGATGGCAGCGCCTGTCCCCAACTTCCTCAACCGTTTTACTCTGCTCCGGGAAGCAGTAATAACAGTCACCATGCCTACCCAGGAGGGTTGTCAGTGCATGAAGCTTTCAATAATTTGAGTAGCTTAAGCTTTGCCAATAATTATCGACAGATTTATGGTCAAACTGGTAGAGACGGTCTACCAATTATCAAACCATTTAACTACCGAAGTTCAGATATCTATCTCAGCGATGACTTAATAAGTGCGGCTCCAATTTGGCATGACTGGGCTAAGCCAATTGTCTTCCAATGGTATGCTGACGGTACTGAATTTAGGGAATTGAACTTTGGTGGTAATGGCAGAACTGACCTTTACGGTGCAGCTGGGGATTCAAGGACTGGTGGGCATCACATTATTGGTTTGGCAGAAACGATGAAGCGTGGTTTGTCCCCTGAGTTTGTGATTACTCAAGCTTCCGCCCACTCTGCACCAACTCTGGGTAACGAATACAGAGTTGTTAACTGGTTGTGCACTGCTGCGATTCTAGCTCAGATTGACCCTGTAGCACAAGGTTACTTGTTCGTGGATAGCCAAAACCGTCTGCGTCTACCTCCTGTACGTAAGCTTGGTAGCATCGATCTTACAGCAGCAACTTCAGGGCAAACTAACTTATTAGCTGAGTATGCCCTGCATAACCTTTCAGATGCCGATTTCGTTTTGACAATTCCGGCTATCACTATTGACCAAGTACTTCTGAGTACGATCGCACCTCAATTCGGCTACGATCCTCAAGATACAAGCACCTACGTCAATCGATTCCGCAATCCCGTACTTAGTTATCTATCTGCCGAAAGGTTGATGATTATTTATGGCAACAATGGAATTGATGGCGTCGTTGCAGAAGTTAGTAAACTTAGCAAGCGAAAAATTATCTAGAACTACCACATAGCATAAAAACTCTCAATGGTGAACTCGATATGATATCAAGCTCACCATTTTTTATTAAATGTTTGCGATACATAATTCTTTACTAAGTACAGAATTTCACAAGTTCGTAGCGTTATTGTGTCCTTAAAAGCCTCGCCAGCAAACGGTTCAATTCGTCACGAATTTATGAAACGTTGTACTAAGAAAGAACTATAGTAATCCGTGGAGGAGTTGTGAAAATTGAAAGTCTTAAAATCCTGATAAATTCTGCAAACACGAGATTGTCTTTTTTCACAAATAATTTAGGACAGCTATGGTAATAAGTTTGCAATCCACGCATGCAATCTAGGTCTTTGCTGTGTTTGGTAATATGCTTCCGTGTCTCAATATCATGCTGCTCTTAATTGAGCGGAAATATCAATAAAAGGTGATAAAAGTGCATGTAGAACATTTTAATAAATACTTTTGTTCAAAAAATTGTCAATCATTTTGCGAATTACGCTTTATGCTTGAAGTAGACTCTATCAATTTATGAATATAAAGCGATGAAACTAGCACATGCTATTTTAGGAGTTTTTGTGGGAAGTCTGTCTTTCTTGACTGTTTCACAAAATGCTCAGGCTTCGTATGGTGATTGGAACCAATACCGTTATGAGCATACTAATAATCGTGATCGGGACTATGATCGCGATGATCGGCATAGGCAAGACTATAACCGTGATTATGACCGTGATCGGGGTGGGTATGATCATCATCGGTATCATGATAATGATCACTATCGGGGGCATCGTTATGAAGAAGGCAGGAACTACGATTATCCCTATCTTAAATTAAGGTGGTAGTTGAGAGTTTAGCCTTGTGAACTACCCCGAATCGCTCTAAATCTACTGTCTAAAGTATAGTTCAACCTAATTTTTTAGGAAAATTAGGTTGAATATTAGTATTTTTAACAACAGTACTTTTTTTATAACCTTTGTAGAGACGCCTTCAAACACGGCATCTCTGTACTTGACGCTCTCCGTCCTAAAGGATCGGAGATTCTTAAAGCCTCTCGACTCTAATATCCTGA
>JAQYWP010001161.1 GCA_029379285.1 Rhizonema sp. PD38 | reverse complement strand
AGCTTCAGAAATACTTAGGCGGTATAAAAACTATGCGGAAAGTTCCTGACATAGGGGTGATTGTAGACCAGCGCAGCGAGTATAATGCAGTTCAGGAATGTCAGAAACTAGCAATTCCGATTGTATCTATGTTAGATACAAATTGCGACCCAGATGTCGTAGATATTCCCATCCCAGCAAACGATGACGCCATCCGCTCGATTAAGTTGATAGTAGGTAAGTTGGCTGATGCCATTTACGAAGGTCGTCACGGTCAATTGGATGCAGAAGAAGAATTCGATTATGACGAAATTGGTGAGGACGAATACGATTACGACGAAAGCGAGTATAGTGACTCACTGCCGGATGACGATGAGGAAGAATAATTAGTTGTTAGCTAACAGCAATTAGCTAACAGTTGTTAGCTGATTGCTGTTGGTTTTGACCCAGCCCTGAGTAAGATAGAAATATTCAACACCTGAGAGTAATTATAACTGTCAGTAAAGTAGGAATCGAGACAATATGGCGGAAATACCTGCAAAATTCGTCCAAGAGCTACGCCAACAAACTGGCGCTGGCATGATGGACTGCAAAAAAGCGCTCAAAGAAACCGAAGGCGACATGCAAAAAGCCATCGAATGGCTGCGACAAAAGGGCATAGCGAGAGCCGATAAGGGAGCAGGACGTGTTGCTGCTGAAGGTCTGGTAGACAGCTATGTTCAACCGGAAGGTAGGGTTGGCGTGCTAGCAGAAGTTAACTGCCAAACTGATTTTGTAGCTCGTAACGATGCTTTTAAGAGCCTAGTTCATAACATAGCGAATCAAGCAGCCACAGTGGACAATATTGAGTCTTTATTGACTCAACCATATATTGAAGATCAGAGTTTAACTGTAGATCAGTTCATCAAGCAAACAATTGCTAATCTTGGGGAAAATATCCAGCTACGTCGCTTTATCAAATTTGAGCCAGCAGAAGGCACGCAAGGAATTGTAGACAGCTACATTCACACAGGTGGTAGAGTTGGTGTAATGGTGGAACTGGACTGCAAGAGTGATGCGGTAGCAGGTCGTGAAGAGTTCAAAACTCTAGCACGGAATATCGCCATGCAAGTTGCGGCTTGCCCAAATGTCGAGTATGTCAACGTAGATGAAATCCCTGCCGAACTCGTACAAAAGGAAAAGGATATTGAGATGGGGCGGGATGACTTGGGTAATAAGCCACAGAACATCAAAGAAAAGATTGTTCAAGGGCGAATTGAGAAACGCTTGAAAGAAATGACTCTGCTCGATCAGCCATATATCCGCGATCAAAGCATTTCCGTGGAAGATATGATTAAGCAGAACATTTCTGGGCTAGGCGAAAACATTCAAGTCCGTCGCTTTGTTCGCTTTATCCTCGGCGAAGGTATTGAAAAGCAACAAATGAGCTTTAGTGAGGAAGTTGCCGCACAAATGGGCGGTAAGTAAAAAACGGGGAGAAGTGTGAGAGGGAGAGGGGGAGAATGATTACTCCCTTTTCTCCTGTACAAGCGGGTTTACTCACAAGTTATCTGAATTAAACCTATGGCACACTTCTCACCAATTAAAGAATTGCGTACATTTGTACCATTATTAGGTTAAAATGGGCAATAAACAAAAGATATGGCCAGAGGACTCGAGCGAATTGAGCGAGACATAGTAGCGCTGGAAGAGGCGATAAGAGCGATCGCACAGGAAATCCAAGGCGCTTATGCTAGTTATTTAACGACTTTGGGGCAAGCTGTGCGACAGCAGTTAATTTTGGCAAGCTATCACCTGTGTACCCAAGGGTATCCGGAAATTTTTCTCAGTTTATCCTTGAATAAGCGACAGCAATTGCAACAAGGATTGCGCAAAATAGGTCAACAAGGAGCAGAACAGTTGCTAGCTCAGATAAAAAGTAAAGAGGAGAAAGTAGAAGAACAGGAGAGCTTCGTTGCTTCGGTTCCCGGAGTGGATTCACATGCAATGGAGACATCTCTTACAGTTCCTCCACTTATGGTAACAACTGCAAACCTTGAAGAAAATCAAAGCAATCCTCAGCAACTAGTAGAACCATCTTTTACAGAAGTCTCTCCAACAGCAATGGTTCCTCCTAGCGAGGACTTCTCTGCTCCTGTAGCAATGGTTCCTCCTCCTGACTTTCCTTCTACAGAAAATTTTCTTTCCGAAGAGTCCGTACTGGAAACAATCAGCGACAAAGAGAAGGGTTTGGGAAATGCGGAGAACAATTCACATGGCTTTAGCCGTGCTGGCTTCAAAATCCCTTATCTTAAACCTCTTGATACCTCTAACCCTGTTGAAGTCGCAAAATGGCAACGTCATCTAGAAATGATGACGCAACACACATTGAAAACAGTTTCCAGTCAGGCTAATTCTCTATTACAAAACGCAGGAATACTACCCAAAACATTACCAGAATCAATTTTAGAAGCAGCTACAGCCGTATCAGAAGCATCTGCCGAGATCGTGTCTGGACCCCCGAATCTATTAAACTTAGTTATTGAAACTGAAACAGGGCAGCAAGACTCCATTCCCACGCGGATAGTAGCTATTAACCTCCGACTTAGCGAGATTGAATTTGCCGATTCAGTACTTTCATCCAAACGCAAGCAAATTCGCCAGATCTTAGTTCAGTTGAATAAGCTCGGACTAGAGTATCAAAAAAGACAGCAGGAAAAGTCAATTGCTCAAGCCGAAGCCGCATGGCGAGCTAGTTGGTTTGATGATTAGTCAATTGTCCTTTGTTCATATTAAAAACTATTTGCAAATGGACAATGCCCAATGACTAATGACAAACCAGATTGGTTACGATTGCAGAAAGCTTTGGCAGTAGAGGCAGAACAAGGCTTTACAGATTTGGTAGGCAAACAACACCGCTTCAGTGAGTTTCTTACCTTAACTTTAGGCAAATTCCCCACTACTTTGCCAAGCGTTGAACGCCGTCGGTGGCAAGAATTGGCAGCTCAA
>JAQYWP010001160.1 GCA_029379285.1 Rhizonema sp. PD38 | reverse complement strand
TTCAAATACTCGATCCACCTCGTCTAAGCCCAAAGTCAACGGTTTGTCGATTTCTGGCAACAGATACTCTTCAAAGTAAGCTTTGCAGCACATATTGCTGCCCACAATCTCGGCTAAATCCCAACAACTATTTAACTTGTTAGGTAGCTGTAATACCATAGCAACACTAGCACAGAACCATTTCAAGAACGTATCTGAATTGGTGAAACACTTGTGAGAAGCTAATTGCAAGCTTAACTCTACGGTGCGATCGCCTTGCTTCTCAGCTTCATGAAGAATCCGCGCTAAGAGCGAAGTTTTACCCATTTGCCTAGGGGCTTTAATCCGAATTAGGGAACCAGGCTTGCCAATTTCCTCGTAACAACACTGTTCCCTTGGGGGACGTTCTATATAGAAAGGAGAAGTAATTTCTAACCGTCCCTCTGGAAATTCTACTGTAGTAGGTTGTGGTGTAGTTACAGCAGGGGTAACATGAGTTTCTTCCTCCTCATCTTCCTCCTCAATAGGCACTTCCAAATCAGCAATATCTTGCCACTCGAGTCCTAATTTACGGCAAATTTCGATGAAGTTCAAATAATCAACAGGTCTGCCATTGAGAAAATTACTCACCGTCGATTGGGCTATGCCCAATTCTAAAGCTAAAAGTCTTTGGCTAATGTAGCCATTTCGCTGTACAGCCGACTTAACTTTTGGTATGCAGTTTACGCTGACTCTGACTGAGCGTGGCATTGCTGATTTTTATGTAAATTCTCATAAATAGCTTAAAGGATAGGAATTTATAAAGTAAAGTCGATGAGTATTCAATCATCTCCAGTTCCAACTTGGACAAAGTCACGATTTGATAGAGGAAGGGTTTTGAATTGAGCGATTTATCGCTCAATTCAAGCACTCCTCGTGCTGACTACAGACTTTCGTTAATGAAACGAATTAGTAGGTATAGAAAAAATCTTGAGTTGAAACCTCATACTTATGACAAAAGACTATGAATATAAAGTTGGAGGAAGTTTAGCGAAGGATGCTCCCAGTTACGTGGTGCGCCAAGCTGACGACGAGCTTTATCACGGACTGAAGGCAGGTGAGTTTTGTTACGTCTTTAATTCGCGGCAGATGGGGAAAACTAGCTTGCAAGTCCGCATGATGAAAAGACTGCAAGCTGAAGGAATTGCTTGTACGACGATTGATGTTTCTGGGCGAGGTATCCAAGATATCAAGCCGGATATGTGGTATGCGGGTATTGTCTATACATTGGTAACAAATTTTGAGATTACTAATGCCAGCGAGTTTTTGCGTAGTTGGTGGCGCGATCGCATCGATTTGTCACCCGTGCAACGCTTGGGAGAATTTATAGAAGAGGTGCTGTTAGTCGCAGTGCGAACAAACATCGTCATTTTTATCGATGAAATCGACAGCATTCTCAGCTTAAAATTCCCCAGTGACGATTTCTTCGCTTTTATTAGAAGTTGTTATGAAAAGCGCACCCTTAACACAAAGTACAACCGTCTGACTTTTGCTTTAGTTGGAGTAGCGACACCCAGTGATTTAATTACGGATAAAACACGTACACCTTTTAATATTGGTAAAGCAATTCAATTAAAAGGATTTTCATTCCATGAAGTAGAGCCTTTGTCAAGAGGTTTAGAGGGAAAAGTAGATGATCCCCAAGAAGTCTTGAAAGAGGTGTTGGCATGGACAGGTGGACAGCCGTTTTTAACGCAAAAGCTGTGTCAAATTATTGGGAGTAGGAAGTGGGAAGATGAGCAGAGCTCCCAATCCAAAATTGAGCAGTTGGTGCGAGCGCACATCATCGAAAATTGGGAAGCACAGGATGAACCGCCGCATTTGAGAACGATACGCGATCGCATACTCATGAGAGAGCGGCGTGCTAGTGTGTTGCTAGGGCTGTATCAGCAAATTTTACGATCCTCCCAAGAGGCGATCGCTGCCGATGACAGTCCAGAACAAATCGAATTACGATTGAGTGGATTGGTGGTAGAACAGCAGGGTACTTTAAGAGTTTATAACCGAATTTATGAGTCAGTTTTTAATATAAATTGGGTAGAGAAAGAATTAGCCAATCTACGACCTTATGCTGAAGTTTTTACAGCTTGGGTAGCTTCTAACTATCAAGATGAGTCACGGTTATTGCGTGGGCAAGCCTTGCAGGATGCTCTTAAGTGGGCGAGAGGTAAAAGCTTGAGTGATGTAGATTATAAGTTTTTAGCTGCTAGCCAAGAATTAAATCAAAGAGAAATTGAAAATGCTTTAGCTCTCAAAGAAGAAGAGAGTCAGATATTAGCTCAAGCAAACGAGACATTAACCAAAGCACAACGAAAAGCCAAACGGCAGATACGTCTTGGGGCTACTATTGGGGGCATAATACTGGCATCAGGATGAAGTCCAGAGTGCCAGTTTTAGCTCGGATGGACAGCGCATCCTCACCGCATCATCTGACAAAACCTCTCGGGTGTGGCGGGTTGAAGGATTAAATCAACTGTTAACGCGGGGTTGTGACTGGCTGAAAGATTACTTTGTCACCCATCCCGAAGCACGGGAAAAACTTGAAGTATGTCAGATAAGGTAAATGAGGAATTAGGTGAAAAGCAATGTTCGGCTAAAGAAAAAAATTGATATGGCAATCCTATTTGATTTGTGAAAATCACGTATGCCAAGATTTCCGACTTTTTAGAGAAGTCGGGAATCTGACGGATTCAGAAATACCGATATTGCGTAGAACACGCAGCCGCAAACTACCGCATCGACCTTGGAGACTTACCATGACATCCGCCTATCTTGTGACTGAGAGCGAAACCGACCTGACACTTTTGAGAAAGCTGCTACCTGCTGCCCAGGCTTCAGACCTGGTATTCTATGCGACGAAGGGGAGATCGTCGGTGTATTCTGCGGCAGGCACATTGTTATCTGACAGAGGGCGTCCCGTGGTGATTGTGGTTGATGCGGATACCCAAGAT
>JAQYWP010001159.1 GCA_029379285.1 Rhizonema sp. PD38 | reverse complement strand
GCTAGAGAGTGCGATCGCAGACATCGCTCCTAATTGTTCATGCTTCGCAAATTGAACTTGACTCTCATGTGAAATACTATTTAGACACAAAGCCTGTTCATCAAATCCATGTCGAGCGCTATTGCTAACTACATGACTGAATAACTCAAGATAAATACCTAAACGTAAGTAGATCGGCACAAATAAATAAACGTTTGTAGCTGCGCTGAGAGAGCTATAGACATTTGCGCTCTCAGCGCAACTACGAGCCTTTACATAAATTCATCTAGTTCGGTTTTTCTGTGTTGATTTACTTATCGCAATCTTATCTGAGTTGTGAAAATTCACAGCAATTTATAGCATCAAAAACCCAGTGAAAGCAAAAGTTACCGGGGTTCTCTGCTCTCACAAATCTGTGGAGGATTACTATATGATTTACGTAAGTAAATCAGAAAAATTTAGACCTGACTTAGTTGAGAAGAATACGATGAAGTTACGACTAAAGTGCCTCTTCTGGTGGTGTTTTTGTATAACTGTGACTCTAGTCAACTTGATGGGAACACAGGCAATAGCTCAACCAATACATAATACTAATGTTGTCCTATTATCAGAGAAAACTACCAACTCTTTGACTCCAACGATTTCTGCCAGCGAACTCTTTCGCCATGCATACGAAAATCGTTATACCTGGAATCCACAATTTCCTGGCTACATGGCCACGGTAGAACTCAAGCAAGGCAAGGAAAATTATAAAGGTCACATTCGTGTGAATTCAGATATGGGAGTTGAAGTCACTGGTATCGACAAAAAAGATGCACGTCAGACAGTAGAAAATCAACTTCGTATGCTGATTATTCACCGCCGACAAATTCCTTTTGAAGTGGCTCATAAGAATAGTACCTTCCGGCTTGGTACTACGGATAGCAATGGAGCCGTAGAGATTTTTGAGCAGGAAGATCACAAAGATTCTCATTATAAATTGTTCCACAACGAACTCGTGCAGGTCAATCGCCTTTTAGGACAAACTGCTGTTACCGTAGATACTTTGAACTCAGAGGTAACGCCACAGGGTTATCTGGCAACTCACTATCGCACAACTTTCGGTCAACCTCAGACTCAGCAAGTTTTGGGAAAGGAGGAATCAGAAGATACTTACAAGAAAATTGGTGGTTACTATGTATTGACCCATCAAGTCATTAAGGACTTTCAACAAGGTCAACAAACTACTACAGAACTAAACTTTCCTGATATTCAACTACTGTCAGGTAACAGATGATGAGCGAAACCAAATGATTGATGCAATTAAAAAGCTATTCTTATTACAAATTTCGGAGTTTCCTGCGCTCTGATGACTGTAGTGCGATTGGAAGTCGCCTGGGTAGTTAAACAAGAACGGATAAATTGATTGATAAAAAAGCGATCACTCCTTTAGCTTTCTCTGGGTGTTCAATAGATTGGGCGCTGCTACAGTGCTAGTTATTTGGGCAATTGCACCATCTCGCGGACATTGCCCCATACACCCCCCACTCCTTGAGTGAACTGACGGTCTTGTTTACGAATGATCATTGGCATACCATACTTAGATGCCATGACAACTATTCCCGTGCGATCAATACGTTTTTGAGGTAGATATTGCAGACGGTATCTTTGTAAAAGCATTGCTAACACAATCTTAATTTCCATCATTGCAAAACCCGCCCCAATACAGGCACGTGATCCAGCACTAAAGGGATTGTACTCAAACATTGTGGGTTCAAATCCTTCCCAACGCTGTGGATGAAATCTTTCCGGTTCTGGATAGATTTCCGGCATATGATGAGTTTGGTAGATGCTCAGCAAGACTTCTGTTCCTGTCGGTAGGGTATAATTACTAAGGACAGTAGGTTGTGATGTTACACGCCCATTCCAAGGTACTGGTGGCAGCACGCGCATACTCTCTTTGATCACTCGCTCAAGCATTGGCAATTGCTGGAGTTGTGCAACAGTTGGTGCTTCCCCTTGTAGTACGCTTTCCAATTCGTCAAGCAAATCGGCAGCGACTTGCGGGTGTTGTGAAAGTAGAAAAAGTGTCCAAATTAAGGCATTAGCACTCGTTTCATGCCCTGCTGCAAAAATTACACTTGTATGTCCTATTAGTTCCTCTTCGCTTAGTGCCATCCCACTATCAACATCCCGTGCCTGTATCAGCATCGACAGTAGATCTTTATCTTCAGTGCCACTCTCACGTTTACATCTGATGAGCGATCGCATCTCATCATCTAACTGCGCCATAGAATTAAATAAGTGATGGTAGGGTAGTCCTGGTATATCAAAAGGCAAGAGGACAACTTTGAGCTTACCCATCAAAGCTAAGGCTTCTTGTAACAGTTCGGCACTTTTTGCTCCTTGTGAGCCAACGTCATTTCCAAACAGCGTTTTCGTAGCAATGCGTAAGCTAAGGAGTCGCATCACTTGGGCGATGTCAGTTTGCTTGTCAAGTTGTAATTGTTCTAGTACTGATTGGGTAATAGTAACTATATCATCGCGATAAGATGCAATCCGGTGCTTGTGAAAGGCGGGCATTAAAAGCTGGCGGTGCTGACGGTGAGTGAAACTATTAACACCAAAAAGTCCTGCACCAAAATGCTTTAAAGGTTCTGTACGCTTTGAGTCATGCCGCTTACTGTATAACCTTCCAGACAACGGATATTTATGGTAAATTTCATGCTGGCTGGTTATTTGACGAACACACTCTGGTCCATAAGCAAACACTGTGCCGGGACAGTGGGGAAGTGGTGAGTAAACATTGGTTGCACCGCCTTGTACTAAAGAAACAACTGAACCATACGTTTGAAACAGTTGACACGTATACCCAATAGAGTCTTTTGCAAAGTAAAAAAGATGAGCCGCACGTCCAATGATGGGTAAGGGACGAGGACCAGGAACACTCAATATCGATTTATCATTGATGGCTATCATTATTAATATCAGCTCAAGAATTTAGTAATAACG
>JAQYWP010000190.1 GCA_029379285.1 Rhizonema sp. PD38 | reverse complement strand
CTCTGGTGTATTTGCTATTTATTCTAGTTGCATTAAGCACATACATATTATTTTATACGAAATTTGGTCTGACGCTACGTGCTGTCGGAGAATATCCCAAGGCTGTTGACACGTCTGGGATGTCAGTACAACGGGTACGTTATCTTGCTGTGATTATGAGTGGTTGTCTAGCTGGATTGGGTGGTGCATATTTAAGCTTAGTGCAAGTCAAATACTTTGCCGAAGGAATGAGTGCTGGAAAAGGTTTTATCGCGATCGCCGCATTAATTTTCGGCAAGTGGCATCCTGTATTCAGTTTTTTCGCGTGCTTACTCTTTGGTGCTACAGAAGCCTTGCAATTACGAATTCAAGCAATAGGTGTGAATATCCCTTACCAATTTTTAAGTATGCTTCCCTATACAGTCGCAATTCTCGCTTTAATTGGTTTAGCGGGAAGATCCAAGCCGCCTGCAGCTTTAGGCATTCCTTATCCGGAAAATAAGATTTGATGATCAGCCTGAATTGTTTGATGGGCGATCGCAATTAAAATGAGAGTGTTGATAATCTATCTCGCATGAGCGAAACCGAAAATTATGCGATCGCTCAACTTTTGATTAATGGGACAAATGATGCAAATACTTTTTTTAATTTAATTTTTTTCCTGATAAAAATAAGATTTGATGATAGGCCTGAATTGTTTGATGGGCGATCGCATTCCAACTATAGTTCTTCAATGCATATTCTCGAGCGCGTAACCCCCGTCTCTGGCGTTCGTCAGGGTTCTGCAAAGCGATCTGAAGTAACTCGGTAAGTGAAGCTACATCCATTGTACTTACCCATCCCGACTTGCTATCGCGCACCTCTTGACAGATATGTACTTGATCTGAGATAACTACAGGTGTTCCTGCAACCATCGCCTCAGCAACAGCAATACCAAAATTTTCATAGTACGACGGTAAGACGAATAAATCAGCGGCTGCCAGTAAGGCAGACTTTAATTCACCTGTGACAAAGCCAGTGATAGTGGTATGCGATCGCATTGGTGAAGCTTGGATTTGAGCTTTTATCTGTTGTTCATAATCAGGATCTTGAGGATTCGTTCCCGCTAAAACAAAGTGAAAATTTAACCCAGTCTCTAAAAGCTTTTCTAAAGCCGGAATAAGTATATTTAACCCCTTTTTAGGGTCAATCCGCGACATAAATAATAGTAAAGGCACATCTTCTGGTATCCCATATTTACTTTGCACCACACTTCCCCCCTTTTTCATGGGGAACTGAGGAGGGATAACGCCTAAAGGAATCACTAAATCTTGTGTGGCGACACCAAATCGTTCTGAGATTTTCGCTTCCTGAACACTAGTAAAGTGAATTGCGGCTGCACCAGCTAAATTAGGACGTTCTAAAATTGCCGCATAAAGCTGTTTAAGTTGTTTTTTCTTCCGTAAATCGGCAGGATCGAGAGTTCCCAAGGGACGCAAAATATAAGGTAGCTTTGAAATCCGACATACAGTCGCTGCTACAGTACTTACAGGGGAAAATAAAGCATGAATATGGGCTAAATCGAACTCGCGGGCATGACGATTTAACCACTTCAGTAAGTCGAGAGAGAATTTGTAGCGACGAAAGGGAGCACAACGAAAGTAAATTATTTGATAGCCATCCTGCTCGACTGGGCGATTTAAGGGAACTTCCATTGGTTTTTGATCGATATCGCCATTACTATCGGTTGTGAGAACTACGACTTCCACTCCTGCCCTTGCTAGTGCTGGTGCTAATCCTAGTACCATTTGACTAGGACCACCGTAAATCAGGGAAATCGAAGGGACAATTTGCAGAATTCGCATTTTAACAGTTGTGAATTATTATACCACACCATATAACAAAAGATACAGCATCAGGCACCGAGGAGTCACTTAAATTTGCTTTTATAAAGACTGTTGCTCTTTTTCCGGCTTTAACTTAAACTCTGTGAGAACCTTTGGAAAGATCAGGTGAGCCCTAATGTCTGCAATTCCAGTCATTGATTTAGCTGCTTTCCGCAATGGTAATGCAGAATCTCGGCAAACTGTAGTCAAACAAATCTATCAAGCTTGCCACGAAATTGGCTTCATGTACTTGCAAAATCCAGGAATCTCACTCGACTTGATTCAGCAAGTATTTGCCCAGAGCAAGTCTTTCTTCAATTTACCTTTAGCAGTAAAGCAACAGTTAGCTTGGAGTAACGAAGTGAGTAACACAGGTTATGTTGGCATTGAGAGAGAACGTCTTAACCCCAACAAACCAGGCGATTTAAAAGAAGCGTTTAATGTTAGCAAAGCAGAACTAATGTGTCCCACTTCTTCTATATCTCCAGCCTTCAACTCTGAATTTTTCGCCTTTTTTGAAGCTTGTACAGAAATTGCTAACACTGTTTTGCAAGTATTTGCTTTGGCGTTGGAATTGCCATTCGATTTTTTTACGACAAGGCACAATCAACAACATCATACCCTGCGATCGCTGCACTATCCCCCACTACAAACACCCGCCAAAACCGGACAAGTACGTGCTGGTGAGCATTCTGATTATGGCAGTCTGACTTTACTTTTTCAAGATGAAGTGGGGGGGTTGGAAGTGCAGACGACAACAGGAGATTGGATTGCATCTCCCCCAATTCCTGATATGGTAGTGGTGAACACTGGCGATTTAATGCAACGGTGGACAAACCATGTGTTTTGCTCAACTAAGCATCGGGTCATAATTCCTAATGATAGTCGAGTGAAACAGTCTCGATATTCTATTGCTTTTTTCTGTCATCCCAATGATGATACAGAAATCACTTGTCTGGATTGTCGCCAAGAACAGCCCATGTATCCACCCATTCTGGCGCGAGAATATCTTTTACAACGTTTGCAAGCAACTTACCAGGCTGATGAGAGAAATCTTAAATGAACTGATTCAGTGAATCTGAAGGGAGAGCTATATATTGCCCTTACAAAATCAAATTATTTTGTTTTAATGTTGAGATAGTGCGATCGCTCCGATTTATGACCTCGGAATTCCCAGTCCTACTTGTCACGCAAGAAGCTTATGAAGCATCCTCGAATGAAACCTACTTACCTTAAGGGAAACACTACCTTGAAAACACTAAAATAGGAAAACAGGGTTAATTGGAAATGCTCTAAATTGTATCAGGGTCAATGTTTAACTCTCGCAATTTAGCAACCAATTTCTCTGCTCTACAAGCGTGCTAATTCTTTCTTTTGACGTTTAGACTCAGCTTCTTCTGGTGTTGGAACTAACTATCCTTCTGGTGTAAAAAATCGCAATAGTCCCTGATGACTGTACGTTCGCTTATTTTTGAACGGAGAGAGGAATTAATGCCCGACTAGGTAAAGAAAAAACCTAATTCAGGATATGATTGTAGTGATACCATGTAATACTTGGAAAAGGCTAAAGGATATTGACGGTGTATTACTGCTATTCAAAGTTCAATCTACGGTATAATACACGGATAGATTGATGTCAAAATTGAACATTCAATTCAGTGTATTATAAATATCAACTTGATGCAGCTGACGATCGCATTGGATGAAACGATGGCAAAGCAGCTAATTGAGCGAGTACAATTAGAGGAAACGGACACACTGCCCTTAACCGAAATCCTAGATATCATTACCACAATTGCCGTTTATAAGTTTTCGACCTTAAGTAGAGAGGAAGTGGAAGCTATGTTGGGACTGACTTTAGAGCAAACAAGGGTTTATCAGGAAGCGAAAGCCGAGGGACGAGAAGAACGGGAAACTGAAATGTTGAGAGTAACTGTGCCTCTGTTGCTCAAAACTGGAATGAGCGTGGAGCAAATTGCTCAACAACTCAAAGTTGATGTAGAAGCTGTCCTCATAGCTACAGAGCAGAGTACACAGGCTTAAGTCCTATTCCTGTTGCGTTGGTCGGAGCAAAATTTCATTCACGTTGACGTGAGGCGGTTGGGTAACGGCATAGGCGATCGCCCGTGCAATATCTTCTGGTTGCAGTGGAGTGAGGGCTTTGAACCTGGCTTTGATCGCCTGTTTGGCAGCGGGATCGCTGATGTTGTCAACAAATTCAGTGGCAACCAGACCAGGTTCAATAATGGTGACGCGAATATTGTGTTCGTGAACTTCCAGCCGCAGAGCTTCTGAAATCGCATTTACGCCCCATTTAGTGGCGCTGTACACACCCATGCCCGCCCGTGTAGTCCGTCCGCCAACGGATGAAAGATTGACAACATGCCCAACGCCCTGTGCTTTGAAGATAGGCACAACAGCATGAGTCGCATACAACAATCCCAAAACATTCAGGTCGAACTGTTTCCGCCACTCTGCTGGATTGCCTCCTCAACCGTTCCCAATGCTCCCATGCCCGCATTATTCACAAGAATATCGATTCGTCCCAAAGTTGTGTGGACATGACGCACCAGTGAGTTCACTTGGGTTTCATCGCTGATATCCGTGACAATCGGTAAAGCCTTACCGCCAACCGCTTCAATTTTTTGTGCAACTTCGTTCAATCGCTCGCTTCGACGAGCCGTGATCGCCACCTGTGCGCCTTCTTCTGCAAGAGCGATCGCCGTCGCCGCCCCAATTCCCGAAGATGCACCTGTAATAATTGCCACCTTTGTATCTAATTTGCCTGCCATCATTTCCTCCTGACAATTTTCTGATACTTGATGATTGAACTCAATCTCTTGTAACTGTAGCCCATCACTACCAGCTTCAGCCGAACACCAATGACTTGAGGTCGATTCAGCATAAATCTGGTAGTCATTTGGGTTTCTGCCGTTTTTAACTCATCGACCTCTTTTCGGTGTTCAGATGAATTTTTAGCCACTTTTGGGTAGCGAAAATGTTTAAGTTCCATTAACTGTGATTTGCTTTGACATCTCGCTTTATTTCGTTGATGATTTCAGGTTCGCGCCAACGCTGCCACACAAACCAACTACTGCAAAGTATCATCAGCACTAAGAATAGTATTGGTAGCACATTAAGCGGAGCAGGCGGCACCGGATACACACTACCCACTACCGGAATGAGCAAGAACAACACAGCCAGTACAGCCACCAGAACATTTCTCCTTTGCAGCCTTCGTTGTTTATGGAGGTAGATCGGGGCAGCTACCGACACCAAGATGTATGCCAACAGAAAGCCATAGGCGGAAAAGCTGCCAGTGTATTCAAAAATTTTCATCACTTCGATTCCTCGCAAGCTGAGGATGGTTGGTACTAAAAATGTCAGCACTGCGCATAAAGCGATCGCAACGTGAGGAGTCTGATTACTTCGATGCACACGACCTACTGCTTGATGCAGTAGTTTATGACGGCTCATGGAGAGGAGAATTCGCCCTCCTGCAGTCAGCGAGCCAAGAGTACTGGCAAACAAGCTAATTGCGGCACCCAGCGATATCGGCACGCCAAAGAAGCCAACACCAGCTAGGTCAGCCAGGATATTAAGTGGTGCCTTACTCTGATCTAGGGGAACTTTGCTGCTAGAAAAGCCTAGTATTTCCACGTATGAGGTGACGACGAAGAATCACCCTGCTCCCACCGTGCTCATCAATACAGCCCGTGGAATAAACTTGAGTGGGTTTTTAGCCTCCTCTCCTAGGGTAGTAGCACTTTCAAAGCCGACAAAGCTGAATACTGCAAGTACCAAGCCAAGTTGTAGATTCGGTAACGAAACCGAACGCAATGACAGTTGTGCCATATCTGGAGCAAAGCCGTGCTTCTTGAGCACAATCCACGCTATAATTAGTATTAATACAACTGAAATGAGTTGAATGCCCAGCATAAGAGTTGTGGACAGTTCGATTCCTTTGTATGCTAGAAACCAAGCTAAGCCAGTGCCAATGGCAAACACAAAGACCGGGAATACTTGGAAGCCCAGTGGTTGCAATAAAACGCTGACATAATTCACAAAGCCAGATAAAACAGCCATGCCAGCCGCCGTGTAGCCAATACTGAGAGACCAGCCGCAAAGGACACCAAGTGTTGGACCTAGCCCTTGAGTAACATAAGTGTACATAGAGCCAGATGAAGCCTTTCGGGAAGCAAACTGGTTAATGTTGAGACTGACTAAGACTAGCCCAATAGTTGCAAGCAAAAATGCCAACCAGGTGCCATTGCCTGAGTGACTGAACATTTTGGGTAGATTTAATGTTGGGGTTGTGGCGGGAGCAATATTGGCGATCGCAAGTGATAGAATTGCCTTGAAGCCGAGACATTCAGATTTTAGACTTGCCTCGCCGCCAGGACGTGTCTGAGAAGAAGAGTCAACCAAAGTCGAATTTCCTCAGTAGTGATGTATTTCAAACAAATTACCACAGGGTTTAGATCTACACCAAATGCACCTTGAGTTAGCTTAAGCCATATGTGCTGCCTGCTTTACCTAAGAACGATTTTGTTAGTAGTAGCGCTGTCTAGGCTAAAGCAACGGATGAATGATTATTTATACTCCAGAGGTTTGCTATATATTTACAATATCTTTATAAAACTCTAATTGCTGTTTTGCCAAAGCTTTATTGGTGTATTGAACCATTGCTTTTTGATAACCGATTTCGCCTAAATTCTCTGCCAGTTCTGGTTCCATTAACTGAACTATACAATTTGCTAAGGCTTTAACATCACCTTCGGGAAACACCAAACCAGCATCGCCGATGACATAAGGAATTTCGCCAGAATCGGAACCAATGACAGGCACTTTACAAGCCATTGCTTCAATGAGTACATGACCAAATTGTTCTTTCCATCCTACAGCCGTTAAGGTTTTAAATTTATAAGTTGTCTCCGAAGGCAATACTAAACTACTCATTAGATTAATATAATTACATACCTGGTTATGAGGTACACTTTGAATTATAATGATTCTTTCTTCTAGATTATTTTCTGCGGCAAGACGCATCAACTCTGACTGTAATTCTCCACGTCCGAGAAGCAATAATTTCCAAGATTTCTCTTTTAAAGTGACTAAAGCATTCAATAGAGTCAGCAATCCTTTTTCGGGCACAAAACGTCCGACGAAGCCGACAACAAACTCACCTTGAGCAATCCCCAACTCAGTTGCTAATTCTATTTGAGGGGTAGGAGTAAACAAACTTTCATCTACTCCAAGTTGAGGCATGACTTTTATCGAACCTTTGTATCCCCGCTGTCGCAAGACTTTTGCACCATCTTGATTTCCCGCAATGATCCCATGGCTATGCTTGAGGTTGTATTTCTCAATTAACGAAACTGGAAATTTAAGTTCGTAAGGGAGATTCCACCAAGTGAAAAAAATATTTTTAGCCTTTAGTCCTAAAAGCTGATTTAAGGCAATCATCTGAGAATGAGCCAATCCTCTAGATCCTTGTTCTACCTGAATAATGTGAGGACGAAACTGCCGCACTAAAGAGATTATATCGGCACCAAATGTCAGAAGCCCTTGATGATTTTGACTAATATTAGAAACCGGAACTATGCGAAATTTACCTTCATCACGATACTGAGTTTCAATAATTCGGTTTTGAACGCCACCGGGTTTCCAATGTTTGGGGACGATAACAGTCACCTCAACTTCTGGTTCTAGTTGCGACAGAACACGCAGTTTTTCACAGTTTAAGTCAACAATATAAGTATGACTGGCTACGAGAATTCTCATGGGTAATTTGTCCTTTGTCATTTGTCTTTTGTCACTTGTCTTTAATGACAAATAACTCATAACAAATGACTATTAACTAAACTTGTTCATCTAACCGGGTATAAATTTGACCATCATTCCACCTCGATTGGATGACAGAACCTAAAGCTTTGAAAAAGCCGAGAGTGTAGAAAAAACCACGAGTGACAATTTTGATGGGGGAACCGCTTTTGTGACAAGGCGGGCGTCCGAGAACATGACAGTCAAATAAACGAGTGTATAGACGTAAAGCTTGAGTAACAGTGAGATTTTTCAGTCCCATTAAGAAATGGTTATGGTAGAAGGTGAGTTGATACTGGAGACTTCGCATACTTATATCATGGCAACCTCCCGTTTCTTCCCCTAAATGTACCAAAAAAGCTTCTGGATCATACCAAATTTTGTATCCAGTCTGCCGCAACCGCAAACAAAAATCTGATTCTTCTCGCACTGCACTCCCACGAAACCTTTCATCAAACCTTAATTCGTACTTGGTAAAAATCTCTCGGCGAAAGGACATATTACAACCTCTAGTAGAGAGGACTTCCTGAGGTTTGACTGTATGTACCAAATCAATATAATACCAAGCGATTCCTGGGTCCATTGCTTGAGAAGGAAGATATTCAATCTGCCATTTTCCCCCAGAATCACCTAATTTCATTCTGTCAAAGACACGTCCGGCGACAGCCCCTACTTCTGGTTTTTCCAAATAATTTTTGGCATGCGCCGCTAGAAATCCACTTTGTAATTGGACATCATCATCAATAAACAAAATGATATCACCTGCTGCACGCCGTAAAGCATAATTCCGTGCCCCTGGCAAACTCGCCCACCCTAGATGAAACCACTTAATTTTACCTGCTGCTGCTAATTCCTCAATGAAGGCTTGAATTTCAGGTTGGTGTTTCGGAGTTTGGTCTACCACCAAAACTTCAAAATTTGGGTAGTCTTGCTTGAGGACATCCACAAGGCTATCACGTAGTGGTTCCTCACGGGCATATGTTGGAATAATCACAGAAATTAAAGGGAAATTCATCTTTTGACGGTTGATGGTTGTTAGTGGTTGGTTGCATTTTACTCTTTACTCCTCACTCCTGTAGAGATGCAATAAAGCGGAGCGTCTCTACCCTAACTCCTCTTTCGTCGTCCTTTCACTTCCTCGCGAACTTCTTGGAGTTGTTCCTGCTTGTCTATAACTGGTAATTTCAGAAGAATTCCTGCGGAAAACCAGTAATAGACAGCGACTGGATCGACATCTAGAGGGTAGTAGTATGTGTTGTAACTAATAAATAGTATAAACACCCACATAGCTGCACCGTAAATGCGGAAATTACGGTTTTTTACAGAACGGTAGGTCCGGAAGCAAATTACTGTTAAAGTAGTGACCAAACCAAAAAAACTTATTAGTCCAAACGGTCCTATTTCATAAAGTACTTTGGGGTAATAGGTTTCCACTAGCTTAGTTTCACCCAATACACGAGCTGAGTTAGTAGCACGACCCAAGCCATTTCCGAATGGTCCATCTGAATTTTTCCACACCTCTGCAAATTGCTGAGTAATGAACTCGTAAGGAGGTGAAGCTTCCCAGCGTCCAGTAAAACTGTCTATCCTCTGTTGTACTATGTCAGGATTAGTGACCATCGCAATACCTAGAATAATGGCAAGTCCCACTCCTATAGGGATAAATCGTTTAAGGTTGCCAATTTGACCAGTGAGAACTAGTAAAATCACGAAGCATATTGGTACTAAGGCTAAAGCGATTCTTTGTCCGCACACCACTGCATTGACAAATACTAAAGCCATAGAAGCTAAACCACCAATCCGCCAAAGGAAAGAGGGATCACTAAAGCCGGTGGCAAAACTAAAAAAGTTGCTGGAAATTAAGAACCATGCCCACTGCCAAGGCGCAACAAAGGTTCCTGGTAGCCGAATCACTCCTTCTTCAGGACTGTAGAGTAAAGATCCACCAATAAAACATCGAGCCTCAAGTGATGGTCTGAATAAAGCTGCTCCTTCTGAATTTCTAGTGCCTTGACAGACACCCTTTGCTAGTAACATGTATTGAATCAATCCCAGTACACAGCAGGTGATTATAATCACAATCTGTAAGCGGGACAAAAATAAAAAATCCTGCTTGTTACGAATGAGATAATAAGCGCAGCTTATTAGGGGTAGATAGCCTAACAAGACTTTCAAACCTAGAATTCCCATACCTAGAGGTATTTCATTGGGTGCGGCTTTCAATAGTGCAGAGGAAAGGGGGTTGAACTGCTGCCCACCATTGACGAACAGCAGTGTAATCGCACATGAACCTAACAGAATAAAAAGTGGAGTTTTAATACCTGGAGGAATCAGTAGGGGTAAGTTCTGCTTGCGGCAAGTCTGCCAGATTCCAATTAATGCAGGAATGTAAAAAGCATCTTTAGCTAATTGAAGTATGGGACTATTGCCGAGATAATAAGTCATTGTACCTCCTAATGGTACGTAAAGAATGAAGGCTAAAAGGGCTTCTCGTGGGTATTTGAAACCAAGGGATATAATGATGATTCCCAATACAGTCGGAACTGCTGCTTTAATTCCACCGATAAAAAAAAGAAGAATACCTAAGAAAAGACTACCAAAGGTAGCAGTAATCAAAAGGCTTATCAGTTCTTTGCGTGCTTGTGCTGCTTTGCGCTTCTGGGCTAAACGTTCTTTAAAGTTAAGAGTTGGAGTTTCCTGTTGCGATCGCTTTTTTGTTTTTTTTGATTTTAACTTTGACGTTGCCATGCTTGTGTTATATAAATTATAAGTAGCAAGTCGTTTTAACTTAGCACTCATAATACTTTGGATTTTAAATTTTGGGTTTTCAAAGCCCTGTTCTACTTAGATTCGTGGTTAAGATAATTCGAGAGATCATTTTCAGCAACTCAATCTAGTCCTATATTCTTGTGCCAAAATGGACATCCAAATAAGCGATTGATATCCATTAGTAGTCTTTAAACATTCCCTTTATACACCTTCAACGTAGAAGCCTTCAGATTCATAAAGACTTTTTGCTCGGCTGTTTCTCTCTATGACCGAAAATCATAGAGCGACCAATGAGGAAAATAACTCCACCCCGCTTGTGGCTGACGCCAAAGCTCCCCACCCCGCTTGCGGTGAGTCCAGCGCTGTAGGAGGGTTAGCCCGACCTAGGTGACTGGCGTTAGCGCTGGGTACGGCGCAAAGTCTGCTGGGGAGAGTATCCCTCTGGCGAGCTTTGCGTTTCTGTACTCTGATTCCTTCGTTCTCTCATCTCAAATGGATGGAAGAAGTGGTTTCTCCAACACACAAACGAGTGATTTTCCCACTCTTCAGAAGTAGGTCAAGCCGCCAAGGGCGGCAAGGCAGAAGGCAGAGGGCAGAAGGAAATCCCCATAACGCTCATTC
>JAQYWP010001158.1 GCA_029379285.1 Rhizonema sp. PD38 | reverse complement strand
CGGGTTCGCAGTCCCCTACGGAGGGTTTCCCTCCGTAGGGGCTGTCTCACCGTTCGCCCCTACGTCCGGAACTGGAAATGTTTATTGATTGGCAAGCATGGCAGACAGAGATACAGCGAATCTGGGAATACCTGTTGCAAGCAAAGTGGTAACGGAAGACACGGGAATTAGATGAAAATTATCTATATCTATCTATGTGCACTCTCAAATTTAGCACCTAGTGTCTTAGCACCGTCTAGGTTAGCTCCTCTTACATTGGCATCACTGAAATCTGCATTTTTTAAGTTGGTATTTTTTAGGTTCACTCCTGTCAGTGTCGCGTTTGTGAGGTTAGCACCTTCTAGATTAGCATTTTCTAGGTTAGCTAGCGCTCCGTCAGTGTATTCGTCACCTGAAAAGGAGACGTACTTTAAGTTAGTATTTTGTAACCAGGCATTTTTTAGGTCAGCACCGATTAAATGAGCACCTTCCAGATTAGCATGTTCTAATTCAGCATTCTGTAATTTAGCATTGGGAGCTAAGTTGCAGCAAATACGGATTTTGAGACGGTACAGGGGTAAAAAATACAGCGTTGCGACTGCTAGTCAGAAAATCTCAGTTAAATCTAGAACAAAACCAGGCAATACATCCTCACCAGAAAGACTCTGGGGAAAGTCTAGCACCTTAACAGCTTGACCGGGACGATAAATCTCGACCCGCTTATTTTGCGGATCTATCAACCACCCCAAGCGAACACCATTGTTGATATATTCCTGCATCTTATCTTGTAACTTCTTCAAGCGATCGCTTGGTGAACGTAATTCCACAACAAAGTCAGGAGCTAAAGGCGGAAAAGTCTGACGCTGCTCAACCGAAAGTGATTCCCACCGCTCAAGCTGCACCCATGAAGAATCAGGAGAGCGTTCAGCACCGTTAGGTAATTGAAAGCAGGTGGATGAATCAAAGCATTTTCCTTGTTTGTTCTGTTTACTCCAACGCCTTAATTGATAGTTAATTTCCGAATTGCGTTCGCCAGTTTCTCCTCCTGTAGGTGACACGATAATTAGTTCTCCTTCTACAGTCCGCTCAAATTTAATGTCTGGGTTAGCTGCACAGAGTTGATAGAAAGCTTCGTGTGTCAGCGGTCCCAATGGGTTAAGATCGAGGGCTAGAGCGCTCATCATAATTTTTTCTACTTTTTCATACAGTAACTCTATGTATAGTGCATTAGACTTACTGTCGGCTTACTTGCTGTTGTTCTTTGTTTTTTTGTAATGCATAACACAATCTATTCATTGCATTTACGTATGCTTGAGCGGATGCCACGATAATATCAGTGTTTGCTGCGTGACCTGAATACACTCGCCCTTGATGCTGTAAGCGAATGGTGACTTCTCCAATAGCATCAATACCTGCTGTTACTGATTGTACAGAAAACTCAATCAACTGGTTCGGCATATCTACCACGCGGTTGATCGCTTTGTAAACAGCATCCACTGGCCCTGTACCGATCGCCGCATCAGTTAATTCTTCACCTTCTGGAGTCCGCAGGGTGACTGTCGCAGTGGGGCGGGCTTGATCGCCGCAGGAAACTTGCACCAACTCCAAACGGAACAAATCGGGGGCTTGTTGGATTTCATCGTTGACAATTGCTTCCAAATCCCAATCAGAAATTTCTTTCTTTTTGTCTGCAACCTCTTTAAACCTGACAAATGCTTTATTCAACTCTGTTTCTGACAGTTCAAATCCCAATTCTTTCAAGCGAGTGCGGAAGGCATTTCTCCCCGAATGTTTACCCAAGACAATGAGATTTTCTGTCAATCCAATTAATTGGGCATCCATAATTTCATAGGTGAGCTTATTTTTTAGCACCCCATCTTGATGAATACCAGACTCATGAGCAAAAGCATTTGCTCCGACAATTGCTTTATTTGGCTGTACCAGCATTCCTGTCAAATTGGAAACTTGCCGCGAAGTTTTATAAATTTGTCTGGTGTCAATATTTGTTAGGGGTGCTTCCGAATCAACCGGACGTCCTAAAAATGGGTTAAAATACTGTCGTCGGACGTGCAAAGCCATTACCAATTCTTCTAACGCTGCATTTCCTGCCCGTTCGCCAATCCCATTGATCGTGCATTCTAACTGTCGTGCGCCATTTTTCACAGCTTCTAAGAAATTAGCAACTGCTAAACCTAAGTCATTGTGTCCGTGAACGGAAATAATTGCTTTATCAATATTAGGAACATTGTCTTTAATACCTTTAATTATTGCGCCAAATTCACTTGGTGTCGTGTAACCAACTGTGTCTGGAATGTTCACTGTTGTCGCGCCTGCAGCGATTACTGCTTCTAATACTTCGTAAAGAAATTCTGGATCGCTACGTCCGGCATCTTCTGGAGAAAATTCTACATCCGTAGTGAAAGTTTTAGCGTAGGCTACCATTTCTCTTGCGATCGCCAGAACTTCTGCTTTTGTTTTCTTTAATTTGTGCTCGAGGTGAATATTGCTTGTGGCGATAAAAGTATGAATTCTCCCTTTAGCTGCTGGTTTAATAGCTGCTGCTGCTGCGTTAATATCATCTTGCCTTGCTCTTGCCAAAGAGCAAATAACAGGTCCATTGTCTGTCCCCACTGTCTGAGCAATTTTACTAACGGCCTCAAAATCTCCAGAACTGGTAAAGGCAAAACCTGCTTCTATCACATCTACGCCCAAACGTGCCAGTTGCTTAGCAATTGTTAGCTTTTCATCTATATTTAAGGTTGCTCCCGGACTTTGTTCGCCATCTCGAAGTGTGGTATCAAAAATAATGATTTTTTCTGGCATTGTATTCATTTCCAACTCCTTGTATAGTTTTTCCTCGTGGCTTAAGAGTCAGCATTCAGCCGTTAACTGTCAGCTATCAGTATGTATGATAGTGCTAATCCAATATCTGAATATTTTTATAATTCCATTTATAGCTGATTGATGAATGCTTCTGCTTTAAATACCTTAAAC
>JAQYWP010001157.1 GCA_029379285.1 Rhizonema sp. PD38 | reverse complement strand
GTATTCAGCAATATTGTTCTCCGTAATAAGTAAAAAGGAAGAAGATTATTTTTGTATAAAAATCTGATGCGTTACGTTCAACAACTTCTTTTGAAATTAGTTTGCTAAAAAGTGACAGGGACGAATCACATATCAACCAAGCCGCACCCTTATCAACCTCAATGAATATTTTTTCTTAAGTTAATTCTATCTTAATATCCGGTACAACAATCTAACATCTATTATTAGATCGGCTTTTACTTAATCGAAAGTAGTAGTTCCCGTTCTTAGATCCCCGACTTCGTAAAAGTTGCCCTTGTATCTCTCCTTTTTCACGAATGATTTAGAACTGCCATATAACAAACTGATAATTTTCTAATTTTTATAGGTTGGTTTAATCCAGAGTCAGCCAAAATTGATATTTCCAAAGCCTTTGTTGTGACGTATCATTAGAGAAGAATGTGAAATACCTTTTTCTTACCCACAAAAACGCTACTTACCTAAATGTGGGTAAATTCTCACCGTTGCCAACTTTTTTACACTTTTTCTTCTGTGAAACCACACGTCTTACAATATCGCCCGATCGGGTGACCCAGTTGGATGAAGTCTTATTAAGATTGTTCATCGTAATCTATATATCAACCAACGAAAAGCAACAAAGTTCACATCCGGACAAGGCTATGAGTAAGAAAGAAAAAGCAGATATTAAATTAGCATATCAAACAGCCGCAGAAATCGCCCACATCATTGCTGTCGGTTTAAGTAGAATAGAACAAAACCAGACAAGAAAACTCATCCAGCAGCAGCAGCAGCCCGGATAAAAACACTAACCGTTGACGGTTGACCGTAAACTGATATTATGCGTCTTCTAAAAATTATGTTAAAAATAATCGTCAACCGTCAAAGAATTGTGCGTGTCTGGAATCTAAATTAAGGTAGGCGTAGGATGAGCAGTACTCAAGCGGAAACTCGAGGGATGTTCGAGATTTTACGGGGAACTGCTCATCAAATCGCAACTGGGCAAAGAGTTCTCTTAGAACTCAATTCAGTATTATCACTCCTACTTTATGTAAATTACGTAAAAAATCTGACTATTATAAAGAGTGGATGAATTCTTGATTTTTTACCGGAGATTCTAATTGAAGCGTGGCTCTACTGTAGAGTAGAACATCTTAAATTCTCAGTATGCCATCTCAATGCAAGTATAAATATATAACTATTAATCAACCCTTAGTCATCGACCAATCAGAAGTAGCTTTCGACTGGTTTAACCTAAGGAAAAATAATAAAGTTAATTGCTAATTGCCATAGATTGACAGCCTGTACGAGTGTCTCACACATGACATAGTATTGTTCTAGTACAGGGAGTCATTCGTCAGTAGACAAGCGACAGGAGGCTTGAAGACATACCTAGACTCGGTTTAAATCGCTGTTTGAAACTGTCTAGTTATTTCTGCTGCGCTGTACTAGTGGTTCATCATATTAATATACCTAATTCCACATAAGCTTGGATTGTGAAGAATAAAAATTTGCATTTTCTACCAATTCTCCAAAATCAAGCAACAGATATAAATCTAAAACCCAGACGAAATTTGACTTTCTTTATTTTGAATTTTGAATTGGTATTACGTGTTCATCCGCCATGAAATTACCCGTGACTAGACAGGACGCACGACGCGAATCAGTTTGCCTTTCAAAAAGTCTTCTGCTGTAATTGCATTGTGAATTCGGTTAGCCAAAGCTTCCCAATCACGGTCGTTTGTACATGCAATAATTCCAGCATGATCTGGCTGTATGCGGTGCAACCGAAAAAAATCTTTACGATTCTCAGTAATGACGGCACGTTCCTCACTAGTTGCGAAAGTTAAAATATCAGCGTCAGGAATTCGCTGGTTTGCTTTGCCTGCTTCTTGAACAGTCAAAACATCATGCCCCAAAGCTCGGAGGAGTTCTACAATCGGTAGTGGGTATTGTTCATCAGCATAAAGACGCGCCATGCGCTACAGAACCTCATGCATCACTTCATTATTTTCTCGGATATCTATCTCTATTTCGTCTGGGAAGGCTTCGGCATATACCCAAGCATTCGCAATATCAGTAGCAGAAAGCAATGGATAGCTTGTAAGTAAGTCAACTTCACTGTATCCAATGCTACGAGCTTCTACAAGTCCCCAAACAGTGATACGAGTTCCAGCAATGCAGGCTCTGCCACCACAAACACCAGGTGTTTTTTCAATACCGCGCCCTAGAGTAATTTTGCCTTGGGATAAGAGTTGAACGACTTGAGCTTTTTCCTCGTCAGACAGTGCCAGCAGTTGAGGCTCTAATTCTTTCAGCGTCATGTCAAGCCAAGAATTGAACTATTAATTATTATATCCTTATCTGTCAGGCTTTGTCTATGTAGCTACACTCTTGTTGGATATCAGCTATCAAGATGATCTACTCCTGGCGATCAAACGAAGTCTCTATAAGCTGGAATTCCTACCGATAAACCTTAGCCGATCAGATTTTGTAGGGTGGGCAATGCCCTTAACCCAAGCTTTGTCTCTATTCTTAACAGCTTTGGCTGACAACAATGTGATTCTGTACCTTCTAAAGGCAATACCGTGTAATACTTGGAAAGAATGATGGTGTATTACACGGTATTAGAGAATTCAGGTATTTCCGTGTAATACATAGAAGAAAATTGAATTCACTTGGAGGGGATTTCGCATAAACACGAACTCTACTAGTTATGGATCTTAATAACCAGTTGCTGAAATACTCGTTAAGGCTTTAAAGATATGAGTTTGACATTTATATAACCTGTTACCAGGTTTCAAAAACCTGGTAACAGGTTATATTATTTATTTAATTAGATGTAATGCTTCTTTGATTTTCTCTTTAATTGCTCCCCCTGCGTTAGCTTTCATCTGTAAAGCATTTTCTAATAATAAAACCAGGGTAAGCGCATCTAAAAATGTAGCTAGTTGTACAGACGTTTAAGAAGAATGAT
>JAQYWP010001156.1 GCA_029379285.1 Rhizonema sp. PD38 | reverse complement strand
ATCTAGAATTGTTTAGTGTATATTGTGTGGGTTGATGTCCGCCTAAGTCCACGTGCTTGGACTCATAGGTGGTACGGAAAAGAAATTGAGAAATTATGTCATTCTAGGAATATTAAATATATCGCTAAATCTGCTTTGGGTAATACATCTGGTAAAAGTAATTGGATTCCTCCAGACAAAGAACAAGCAACTAAGGCACTACTAGAAATTTCAGAAATTTCAAAAGCGAAAACTACTCTTTTGTTATGTGCAGAGATGCATCCTTCCAAATGTCATCGGGTGGATGTAGCACAGCAACTGTGTGAACTCACAAATACACCCGTAAAACATTTAGAATAATTTTAGAACAAAAAGCACGTTAATATCCACGTATTTGCTCCGTACAGTGCCTACAGGCGATCGCTTCTCTTGTGATGATGTGGATCACTTTCAAAGCACAAATAGTAGGAGTCTTCTAAGAAGTTGTTTTAGTCGCAAGAGAAATCAGGGTGACTTTGCCATAATCATTGAATACCCAGTCAGTTGCAGGCACAATTGCTATTAGTTAAAGTGAATTAGGGATTGAACCTGAACCAAATCCTCCTCCCCCAGGAGTTTCTATCACAAAAACATCACCAGGTTCCATCTCAACTGTTGCAGTACTGTCTAAATCCTCCTGAATTCCATTTCGACGTTGTATCCAGTTGCGTCCCACAACTCCAGATTCGCCACCATCTAATCCAAGTGGAGGAATAAGTCGATGCCCGGAAAGAATATTGGCTGTCATTGGTTCGAGAAATTTGATGCGACGGATAACTCCATTGCCGCCTGAGTGTTTTCCTTTGCCTCCGCTATCGGGACGAAGACAAAAACTTTCTACCTGTACAGGATAACGGGATTCTAATACTTCAGGATCTGTCAAACGGGAATTAGTCATGTGTGTTTGGACGGCATCAGTCCCATCAAAATCAACCCCTGCCCCAGATCCACCGCAGATAGTTTCATAATATTGATATTGTTGATTACCAAAAGTGAAATTATTCATTGTTCCTTGTGAACCAGCCATGACACCCAAAGCACCATACAAAGCATCAACAATGGCTTGAGAAGTCTCGACATTACCCGCTACGACTGCTGCTGGGTAGGTTGGGTTCAGCATACAGTCTTCAGGAACAATGATTTCTAGAGGTTTCAGACATCCGGCGTTGAGAGGAATACTATCATTAACCAGAGTTCGGAAGACATATAAAACTGCGGCTTGAGTAACAGCTTTGGGGGCATTGAAGTTACTGTTGAGTTGCGCGGATGTTCCAGTAAAATCAATGGTAGCACTGCGATTTTCTTCGTGAATTGTCACTTCAACTTGAATTTGTGCTTTGTTATCCAGATTATAGATAAATGAGCCATTTCTGAGATGGGCGATCGCTTTCCTCACTGACTCCTCGGCATTGTCTTGCACAAATTTCATGTAAGCTTGAACAGTATCGAGTCCGTACTGATCAACCATTTTCTGAAGTTCAAGAACTCCCTTCTCATTGGCAGCAATTTGTGCTTTGAAATCAGCGATATTTTGATCTGGGTTACGGGCAGGATAGCGATGATTTAAAAGTAACCTTCGTACTTGAATTTCCCGAAAGTCTCCCTGTTCAACCAAGAGAAAATTATCAAACAGAATTCCTTCCTCTTCGACTGTAGTACTGTGGGGAGGCATAGAACCAGGACTAATGCCACCGATATCAGCTTGGTGTCCCCGAGAAGCAACAAAAAAGAGGGGAGTGGGGGATGCGGTATTTTCTCCACTTTCAAGGAACACCGGGGTAATTGCAGTAACGTCAGGAAGATGTGTTCCTCCGTTATAGGGATTGTTCGACAAGTAAACATTTCCTGGTTTTAGGGTGTCGCCTTTGTCATTAATTAGACTCCGCACACTTTCACTCATCGATCCTAAATGTACTGGAATGTGAGGGGCATTAGCAACTAATAGTCCAGAAGAATCAAAAATAGCACAGGAAAAATCCAGGCGTTCTTTGATATTCACAGATGCTGCTGTATTTTGGAGAACAATCCCCATCTGTTCGGCGTTAAATTGATAAAGGTTTTTGAAGATTTCTAAGCGAACGGGATCGGGTTGAGATATTGTGTGCATTTTTGACTCCTTGTAGTTTCGATTCTTGGTTACTATAAAACTGCTTTTTGATTTTTGAGTAAATATGTACAGTGTGTTAGTATGGAAAATACGGCACTCCTCTCTTAAAGAACAGTGCGTTACAGACTTCGTCAAGAATACAACTTACAATACTTAATCGTCATAAGTCCTGAAGGAATTACTATTAATCTATACGGGGGGAATTACTTAGGTTTATGTTGAAATGATTGACGTAACGTACAAAACACATTTGAAGAGTGTAGATTGGGCAGAGATGAAAAATACACTGCAACAAGACAAATTTGATAATGGGCTTATAACAGATCTAACATCAAAACTTTTACGACAGTAATTGTCTGAGTTCCTCAACTGTATCGACAGTCTTGATAGCCTGCTGAATTGCTTTTAATCTATGTAGCTCGGTAATTTGAGTAATAATTGGCATCAATTCTAAACCTGGATTACCAAATTTAATCTCCAAAGCCAATTCAATACCCGAAAATAATTCCTCTCGCCTTCCCTGTTCTTTTCCACGCGCTTCACCACGAGCTTCACCACGAGCTTCTCCTTCACGTAAAATTTCTTGATACCAAGGTGATTCGCGCAATACAGTCATATCCCACCTCATGATTTCCTGAACTAAGGCACTTTCTAGTACAAACGTAGCAAAAAAAGCTAAGACTGTTTCAAGTTCGTTTAATTGTTGATCAGCACGCAATATTTGTAATGCTTCTCGAATGATTGGCTCATTTTCACCACCCTTTAGGATGGGTACAAATGGAAGCAATGACGGTAACTCAGATCTTGCACCTACCGAATAAACTCGGAAAAAGTAAATAAAGAATACAAAA
>JAQYWP010001155.1 GCA_029379285.1 Rhizonema sp. PD38 | reverse complement strand
TGCTATACCACTATAAAGCTAATAGG
Organism: Rhizonema sp. PD38; assembly: GCA_029379285.1. Taxonomy (GTDB): domain Bacteria; phylum Cyanobacteriota; class Cyanobacteriia; order Cyanobacteriales; family Nostocaceae; genus Rhizonema. The sequence goes on along the minus strand of JAQYWP010001155.1, from coordinate 2,951 downwards.
AAAATAAAAACATTATTTCAGTATGTTTCTCAAAAAGTAATTATACGGCAAGAGAAATTGAGTTGCGAAAAAGTTGCAATTGTGATGAAATACTTATGGGTACCTTCTTTTAGTCCTCAAGCCTCCCTTCTTTGAAGAAATCATGTCAAGCAAAAGTTTATTTTTGAAAAAACCAAAAATTCTCAATCGTCGCCAGTTTCTCAAAGTAGGGTTAGGTGGAGTAGGGCTAACAACTGCAACTATAGCGGGGTTGAGTGTTTGGCAGCAGCAGAAATCAGTTGTGAGAGTGCCACCACTGCCAAAAATTCCACTCCTCGAAGAGAATGGTTTTAACCCCTTAGTGTTCTTAAGGAATTTTGACTATGGTACAGTCAAAAAAGAAAATGGACGCGCAGTGCGAGAGTTTAATTTTGAAGCGAGAACCTCAGAAATTAAACTCAATGCAGCAGTTTCTTTTGCCTCTTGGAACATCAACGGTCATGTTCCCGGACCGACGATAAGGGCAAAAGCAAGTGATCGCGTCCGAGTTATTTTCAACAACGTTGCCGGACATTCTCACTCATTGCATTTTCACGGTATTCACGCTGCCGAGATGGATGGAATTCGCCCCATTCGTCACAAAAGCTCTTTTATTTATGAATTTGATGCTGAACCTTTTGGAGTACATCTCTACCACTGTCATATTTCGCCAATAACCCGTCATGTTGGCAAGGGGTTATACGGAATGTTTATCATCGATCCACCACAAGGTCGTCCGCCTGCAGACGAGATGGTTTTGGAGATGGGTGGTTATGACACAAACGAGGATGGTCGGAATGAATTGTATGCTTTCAACGGTATACCAGATTTCTACATGGACCATCCAATACCCATTCAGCAAAACCAACTTATTCGGCTGTATGTCATGAACATGGTTGAACTTGACCCAGTTTTGACCTATCACATCCATGCCAATATGTTTCGCGTTTATCCTACAGGTCGTACCTTAACTCCTGGTTGGGAAACAGACGTGATTACGATGGGTACGGCAGAACGGCACATTTTGGAATTCTCTTATCAAACTCCCGGTATGTATATGTTTCACCCTCATCAAGATGCGATCGCCGAGTCTGGATGTATGGGTCAATTTCAAGTTGTTAGCAACACTTAAGTAAGTTGGTATTGGGTCGCTCAGCAAGATTCGTTGTTAGTAGGGTTCACCGCATCTCAACATGTTTTTATATATTTATGTTTTTTTGCGCTTATTTAGTAGATAGTGGTATAAATAAACACATGTTATGAGCAAGGTGAAAACCTACTCTCGACAATTATTCTCTGCTGTCCCCTTGTACTAGTTAATACTGTGGCTTAGATAAATTACAGATTGTTTCATGAGGGTTGTCATTAATCATTTGTCTATTGTAAAAACAAACAGCAAATGGCTATCTTAACGAAAAAATCGTCATCGGACACAAAGATTACTGAGTTATTGAGAACACATTTTTATTCAACTTTTCTTGGGAAAAACAATGTTGAAAATCCGTCCTTTTTACTATGTTATTGCAATTATAAGCTTCATGATTTTTGTGGCTTGTAGCAATCTTTCGACTAACAATTCAGCCAACCAGCCGGCAGCCTCTCCGAGCGCCACAGAAGTCAGCACAAACAGCCAGACGAGTGGTGAAAAGAAATTTAATGTCAATACATCATTAGAGCCAGAACTTGATCCAATCAACGAAAAACTGAAAATTGATGGACTTTATGACAAAATTAACGAGAAACGTCCTTATAAAAGTACAGACGAACTGGTAAGTAAACAAGTTTTAACACAGGAGCAATATAACCAAGTAAAAAGTTTATTAACCCTAGACTATAGTCTCACTGGACAAGCTAAAGACGTTGATTATTTAGTGAAAATGGGACTGATGAAAGGTCATTTGCTAGTCGCTAAGGAACTGCTAGATCTGAAGCGACCAGCAGAAGCTTTACCTCATGTCGGACATCCGATTGAAGAGCTTTATGTCACAGTTGCAGATCAATTTCCACAGAGAGGTGTGACTGACTTCAAATCTACCCTTGATGAAGTTAAGGATTTCGTTAAGAACAAGCCAAAAGATCCCCAAGTGATACCTAAATTTAATGCGGGAATGGCTGCTGTGGATAAGGCGATCGCCGCTATACCAGAAACAGAACGTAAATCACCAGCATTTATTGCTCAAGTGAATAACGGACTGCTAGACTCAGCTAGTGCTGAATATGGAGGAGCGATTAGTGGTAACAAAATCGAAGAAATTGACTATCAAGACTCTCGCGGGTTTGTGACTTATGCCTACATGCTTTCCCAAAACGTTGCACCGCAACTACAAAAAGATAACGCCAAAATAGAAGAGCAACTCAAGACGAGTTTCACAGATCTCCGCAAAGTCTGGCCCTCCCCTCTGCCACCAGCAAAACCAGTCGCCACTGGTGATCAAGTTGCCGCAAAGGTTAAAAAGATTGAAGAGATTACCAAACCACTGGTAGGTAATGCTACCAGTGGATCTATTTCTGCAAATCCTACTGCATCTGGTTCGGACAGCATTAAGCCAGGACTTGCTAAGTTCAAAAATGTTGTAACTAGCACACTTACAGTTGCTAAAACGGGTAATTTAGAACAAGCCAAAAAAGAATGGGCTAATGCCAGCGATACCTGGGGAGAAGTGGAAGACAAGATTAAAGCTCAATCAAAAGACGGTTACAAAAGCCTAGAGGAGAAGCTTAGTGATGTGCAAACCACCCTGGCAATTCCTCCCAACCCAGATAAAGACAAGTCAATTGCCGCACTACAAAGCCTGAGTACAACAGTGGATACTTACAACGACAAGCTCAAGTAAACGCAATTGTATAAGTCACAGCGGTGTTGATGTAAATCGACCAGGTTTTTGGGGCATACGCCCTAATACCGTTCAGTTAAGGCATTTATTCATTGAGGC
>JAQYWP010001154.1 GCA_029379285.1 Rhizonema sp. PD38 | reverse complement strand
ATACCGTTCAGTTAAGGCATTTATTCGTTGAGGCTTGCAGGGGAGGCAGGGGAGGCAGGGGAGGAAAGAGTTGACGAACAATCAATTTTTTGCCCAAGAACTGCTTCTCTACTCAAGAAAGCTCAAGAACAGCCTATCTTCACGAGTCAACGTCTTATCTGAACCGTATTGGGTAAGGTTCTTGAATTATAGGTGATTCTGCGGACAAGATATTAGTAGGCTGAACGGATGTGCCTCTATAAAGAAGCACATCCTCAAGGGTTAAGAGCGAGTCATCGCTATAGCACGTCTCTACTACTATTAGACGCTGCGCTTCATTGCCTAACTCCTAACTTTTTCAGGAGTAGGTTTTGGCAACTGGGCAAATTTATCCCGGTAAATTTCTACAGTCATTTGGGGATCTTCACGAGTTGTAAGCGATCGCTTTACCTGACCTAAATATAGTGGCACAGAAATTCCCGGTTCCGGGTGAATAAGTGTACGGACTCGAATCGTCAACTCGTTTTCTGTAGTTGTTCCCAAGCGACCGTAAGAATATAAATCACTGGCTGCTTGACGTAGGGTTGCTTCCAGTTGTGAAAAAGAAATTTGCGGTGGGGTAGTAATTACGGCTTGTGTTGCTCCATTGTCATAAATTAGACTGTAACGTACTGCACCCGGAACTACAGTGCGAGACAAGGGTACCAACGAGAGGGTAAATAAACCTACCGTCAGTACCACCATAAAGCCAGTGCTACCCACTAACCGAAAACGAAAGCCCCATTGGAGAATAAAACTCAGGACTGTTGTGGCAGCAAATATCAGTGTCGCAATACCTGACCAGATGCTGTACTGAAGAAAATCAGATGTTGTGGGCATAAATGTTGGCGAATTAAGTGTTTTTTTTCGTTACCGATACACACACTATTATCCTTGACGACTTCCCTGCCGTTCATGCGAAGGGATTTTTTGGTGTAGAACGAAACTTTGAGACTTCGCGCTTGGGTTCCAATGAGAATACTCTCAAGAACGGAGCTTTCTTGCAAAGAGTTGACAGAAAAACCCTTCAAGAATTGTTTTTGCTCACGCTACCCCTAGGTTTCGTGATGATGCTAATTTCGCTCCAAACTAACATTCCTCGTTATTTTATCGAGCAGTACTTGGGAGAACGGGAGTTGGGGATTTTTGCCGCACTCGCTTATTTACAGGTTGTAGGAACGACTGTTGTAATAGAGTTAAAGTGCATGGACTTGCAATATGGTAGTTTAATGACTGCACTGCCTCAAGGAAGTAAAGTTTTAGATTTAGGCTGGTTCTACGCGATCGCAAGTAGAATTTTTAGCTCAAAACTTAGGTTTGGAAAAACAGGTTAAGTTTTTGGGCGCGCGTTCTGACGTAGAACAAATTCTTCAAGATACACACATTTTTGTTTTATCAACAAATTGGGAATCTTTTGGATTAGTTTCCGTTGAAGCAATGCGGGCAGGATTACCAGTTCTAATTTCTGATGTTGGAGGGGTTAGTGAGGTAGTCTTAGAGGGAGAAACTGGTTTTTTGGTACCTAAAGCAGATGTATTAGCTATGCAAGAAAGGTTAACTCAACTCATAACTAACCCTGATTTAAGGATTCGCATGGGGGAGGCTGGACGCAGACGTTACGAAACAAATTTTACTATTGAACGGATGCTAAATGAAACTTTGGCGGTTTACCAAACACTCACCAGAGCGAAAAATTTTAGGAGAGATGGGGTTGACAGGGCAAGCTTTTAATGAACGGTTTAGTTGCCCAGTTGTGTAGAAAGAAATGAGCCAAATAGTTGAGATTTGGAATCACAGTGAACAAGAGTCCGCGAAGTCAAGCGACAAGGCTCTCATTACCAGAGTAATGGGATGTTTTTACACACCAGAACTTGAAGGTAAATGCTAGTTCGTGCAATTCTTCAAGCTGTCTAGAGTAAAATTCTCCTGTACTACGTATCGTTTTTCCTTCAATTTCCGAAAAAGAAAAAAGGGCATCATTAACAGATGCCCTCATGCAGGAAAACCCCTAAAGAGGTATCCCTACACCTTCCCAACAATCAGCAACAGTGACTAATTTAGAATTAGTCAATTCACAATCACAGACGTGAATATAGTAATTTTATTAACTAAATAATTTATTATCCGCAGTGTATACACTGAAAATTGTGATGAAGCTGTCTTGAATTTTGGTGAGTATAAGTAGTTAGGTATGTAAATAATTATCTAAACCTTAGCTTCTTAAACCACCTCAATAAGTCTTGTCTATAGAAGCGTTGATGGCTTGCTGACTTTTCGGTGCCTATGCTTATAGGAATACACGACTCCAGAAACTGCAGATAATAGTACCCATGAAATTGTGTTTAAGCGAAAATCAAATAGGCTAACATCTACTGTATTAAAGAGTACTAATCCTCCAAAAGTCACAAGATAGCTGAAAAATATTAATCTATCTTCTTGAGGAATAGCTTGCGAGCCTGCAGGGGCAAGCGTTGTGGTGCGCCATCGCAATATTTGGACTCCACCAATAAAGATCCAACCAATCGTGCCCAGAAATACCAGAGTCGTGGGAAGTCCAGTTTCACACGAAAGCATTAAAAAAAAGTTGTGGGGATGACCTAAGGGAACATGCATTTGGGCATTGTAAAGTTGTGTAAAATTGCGTAAGCCCCAGCCTGTCCAGGGACGCTGCTGAGTCAAACTCCAGGCAAACTCCCACTGAGTTTTGCGGAGTAATGCGACTGGTCTATCGGGATACAGTTGGTCGTTTAACCGTGCCCAAAAGAAAGCAGGAACAAACTTCCGAAACAACAGAGAAATTGGAGAGGGAGCAAATGCAGCCAAAACCACACTAGTAGCAACACCACCAACAAAGGTCACAAGGATGTGCCAGCCTTGATAGATTGCATAAGTCAAACAAGCAAAAATAGCAATCACCCATGCATTTCGCGAGTCAGTCAAAATCAACGCCGCGAAATTGG
>JAQYWP010001153.1 GCA_029379285.1 Rhizonema sp. PD38 | reverse complement strand
TCGCCAGCAAACGGTTCAATTCGTCACGAATTTATGAAACGTTGTACTAAGGCAGTTCAATTTCAAGGTAATGATTTAGCTTTATTGCAGTTTCGTAGCAATGAGGCAGTTTATGCAGTTGCAACTGTGGGAGATTCATCCAGCTTGAAAGTAGGGGATAAGGTGTTTGTTGGCGGATTTATATTAAAGGCTAATAACCCAGTACAGAAAAACCTCACCCCCAACCCCTATCCGCAAGCGGATAGGGGAGTTTCGGGAAAATTTGTGTTTACAGAGGGTGAGGTTTCGTTAGTGCTGAACAAGGCTTTAGAGGGAGGCTACCAAATTGGGTATACCAATGACATTCGCAAGGGGATGAGTGGCGCACCGTTACTGAATCATCTTGGTGAGGTTGTGGGTATCAATGGGTTGCATAAAGATCCAGTGTGGGATGCTCCCGAATTGTACTTGGATGGCTCCCAGCCTAATAAACCTTTGCAAGATCTCATTACTCGCTCTAGCTTGGCAGTGCCAATAAAAACAGTAATGCAACTGGCTCCAAAATTTGTCACTCCAACGCCTGATAAAGGTGTAAATACGGTAAATTTGGATTCTGTATGAAAATTGTCTGATGCGACTTGATTCGGTTTCGGGCAACAAAAGCTAATTAGAGAACAGATGATAAAGCTTTCTTATGGAATTCCAATAGTATTGCTTGGTGCGGCAGTGGTGATAGTACAGCCTCAAGTCGCGGTAATATCACAAACCCCAGTAGATGTCAACGCTATTGCCAAACAGATTACAGTTCGCATTGATGGGGAGAATACTGGTTCTGGAGTCATTATTAACCACCAAGGAAACACTTATACTGTCCTCACTAATGAGCATGTGGTGCGACTGAAGGGAAACTATACCATCCAAACTCCTAATGGTCGGCGCTATAACTTAAATCAGAGCATTGTCAAATACTTTCCTGGTGTAGATTTAGCAGTATTGCAATTCAACAGTACAGAAAGTTATCGTACATCAAATTTAGGCAATTCTCAACAATTGAGTGAAGGCACAACAATTTATGTTGCTGGCTGGGTTGATCCTGATGCTGGTAGTTCAGAACGCGGTTATAAATTTTTACCAGGAAACATTTCTCAGATTGTGAGAAATCCCAAAGAAGGATATGCTTGGATTTATACCAATCAAACTAGGCAAGGAATGAGTGGTGGTCCTGTTTTAGATGAGCAAGGTCGCTTGGTGGGAATTAATGGAAAACTCCAAACCAATCCTGAAACAGGCGCAACAGATTATTTTGGCATTCCTATCAATACTTATTTGCGGCTTGCTGCTTCTCCATCAGCTACTACCCAACCACCCCGAAATACTAACACCACATCAACTAACTTCGTATTAGCAACCACTGTTATTGGAGATTCCACGAGCGTTAATTCCGTCGCCATCAGCCCAGATGGTAGAATTTTAGCTAGTGGTGGTACTGACGATACGATCAAAATTTGGAATCTTGCCACCTGGCAACTGATCCGTACTCTCCAAGTTAATTCCGATTGGGTTAATTCTGTCGCCATCAGTCCAGATGGCAGGACTTTAGCTAGTGGTGGTTATGACAACACCATCAAAATTTGGAATCTCGCCACCGGGCAACTCATTCGTACTCTCCAAGGTCATTCCGATGCGGTTCTTTCTGTCGCCATCAGCCCAGATGGTAGAACTTTAGCTAGTGGTAGTCGTGACTATACGATCAAAATTTGGCGGGTGTCTGAGCGTTAATCTCAAATAATCTAATTACTCTGTTCTGCAATTGATAGAAATTTAGGATAAATCTGACTGAAACAAACCTGCGAGTTTTATCAGATGCAAAATATGTATTCGTAAAAGTCACTGGGTAATGCAAAAGTATCCAATGCTTACTACGTGCTGAGCAAATTCCCTGATGATATCGCCCAGTACAACAAAGCAGTTTCCTTCAACAGACAATTCTGGCTCCCAGTCCACAAAATTGGGTTAATTTTATCCCAGCAGGATATACTTAAGGAGCGATCGCCGCAATGGCTTGCGGCGATCGCTATTAACAAGAAAGCCGCAGAACCTGTATTGGCATTCTTCAGTGGCACTGTATACTCAAGGTGATCGCCATTGATAACGTAATTTTGCCTCCCGACTTATAGGAAAGGAACTAAGCGTCGGAGCGATCGCTTTGATGGGTTGCCATTAGCCCAGGAAGTGCATAAATTTAATAGCATGATAGCCTTTTGTGCAGGACGCCCAGTTATTGTTATTATTCTCCATCAGTTTTCACCTACATGGTTGCTGATTGCTATATATTTTAGCCACGTATCGAGCGAACATTAGATCTCACAAAAGAGACTTAAATTCGTCACGGCTTATTTGACAATCGCGTAGTATTTGTGCTAGCAAACCCCGACCAATTGTTTCTCCAGAATGTATTGGAACCACCGTCCGACGCCCATCACTATGTATCAAAATATGATGACTTCCGCGCATTCTAACAACCTCAAAACCTATTTTGCCAAGAGCTGCGATGACTTCGCGTCCTGTCACACTAGGCAGTTGACTCATACTTCAACTGCAACTCGTTGGACACCCACAAAATCCAATGAATCCTGTTCCTCCTCAAATTCCAAACAGAGTTCGATAGCTTCAGTGATGCGTTCCATCAACTCTTCTATTGATTTGGCTTGTGTATGACATCCAGCAAGATTAGGAACCGAACCGACAAAGTAGCCATCTGCATCCCTTTCGATAATCACATTAAATTCTCGCCTCATGATCAGCTGCTCCGCGATTATTATCCCATTCTGTCACACTACATAGCTTTGATAACCATTCATAGTGAGCTATTCGGAGCCAAGTAGCAGGTAAGATACAATAAAGACACTATGCCTGCGAAAGACATCATAATATTGGCATATTCGTTTAGGATTCACGCAAAAATAACTTGAACAATTAGACTGTTTTTCTTGGTTTGATC
>JAQYWP010001152.1 GCA_029379285.1 Rhizonema sp. PD38 | reverse complement strand
CATGTAACAGAATTTCAGTGCGCGAGGGTAATTCTTCCAGTACTTGATTTTTCGTGCGACACAACAGAAATGGTTGAATGAGTTTTTTCAATTTGCTGCGTAAAAATTGATCCTGAAATTTCTCAATTGGGATAGCAAAGCGTTGATTGAAGCTGTCAAATGAACCAAGAAGCCCAGGATTGATAAAGCGGAACAAATTCCACAATTCGCCGAGGTGGTTCTCAATGGGAGTTCCGGTGGTAATCAGTTTGAAATCACCGTTAAGGTTCATCGCTGCCTGAGAACGTTTGGTAGTGATATTTTTGATTGCCTGAGCTTCATCTAGCACAATCGTTTGCCACTGCACCGTAGAGAGCATTTGGGATATTTCTTCAGTCTGCAACAGACCATAGCTGCATACCAACATATCAAACGGTTGTAACCCATCGAGTAATTTTTGGCGATTGCCACTGCTAAATTGAACTATATTAATAGTAGGAGTAAACCTACCTGCTTCACTCACCCAATTCATACATACAGAAGTAGGGGCAACAATTAAGGTTGGTCCCTTATGGGCGTTTCTGAGGATGACAGCCAATGCTTGTACGGTCTTACCCAGTCCCATTTGGTCTGCCAAGCAGGCTCCCACACCCCAATGTGCTAGACGCGCCAGCCAACGGAAACCCTCCATCTGATAATCACGTAGTTCTGCCTGAAATGTAGACGGGAGTTCCGGTTCAAGGTTATGCACCTCCTGGAGACGCTCCCTATGTGCTTTCCAGTGTTTATCTGCTTTAAGCTTACCTACTTCGTCAACAAAATCCTCTAACCCGAATGTTGCCAAGGGGTGGAAACGGATACCTTTACTATGTTTTTCTGAAAACATCCGCAATTCGTCGAGGCGTTTGCGAAATGCTTGGGTTAAAGCCAAAAATTGACCATCACCAAGGGGAATAAAACGACTCTTGTTTTTCTCCAATAGTTCTAGGAGTTGCTGCATATCCAACACCAGTTCGTCATTTAATTTCAACTCACCAGTAGCTGCAAACCAGTCTTGTTGACGTTGAATTGATAAATTAAAGTCTTTGAGGTCAGCATTGTGACTAACACGCAGTTTTTCTCCTTCTGGCCATTCTATGACTACGCCACTTGAGAGTACTTGCAGTTCATACAGCAGTTCTAAGCAGTCCTCTGGATCTTCTATAACCCATTCACCATCTTGTTCTTCAGTTCGAGTCAAAGTGGGGCAGGCTGCTACAGCTTTTAGGGCAAGTTGCTTCTCAAGAGAGAGATTTCGTCTGGTTTGGAGACGTTTACCGTCAATCTCTGCAATTACAGTTTCACCACCTGTACCAGGACGGAAGTAAGGGCCACCTTGGGCAAAGGGACGCGATAAAAGGGTAACTTTCAATCCAGCATTGGCAGGTAAGAGGTGAATATGGGGTACAGTCTGGGCGGGTACTTCTTCTGCTCCTTCTAGTCCACCACCAATGTCAGAATGCACGGTGACGATGCCAGAGACAGCATTAATGGCTGCTAAAACTTGCTTTTCGGCAATAGCAGGTACATTTAACTTATTGTCCAGTCCGATAATTTCAGCAATGCGTCTGTGTTCGGGAGTAATTTCAATGACTTTGATGCGGGTGGGAGTTTCTTTGATTTTTAAAAGATTCTGTGATGGTGTTAATTTGGGAGAAAATTCCAGGGTGAGACGGTTAAGTTTCTCTTTTTTAACAAGTAGTTCCGGTTCTCCCTTGACGATTTCTACACGGATATTGGGCGTATCTTCCCAAAAAACCAACGGGTGTCCAATTAAAGCTATTATGGCTTTTTCACCAAAAGTGTACTCGACTTTACCGTAATAAGAGCTATCATTATAAGTCTCAATACAACTACATACCCGCATATCCTGGGGTGTGACGTAATCAAACTCAGCTAATCCACTGCTCAGCCGCTTAAGGGCTATGGGGCGACCTTTACTCCACTCTCCTTTGGCGTTCACTTTTTGTTCCCGTGGTTGCAAGATACATCTGCTGGAATAGAAAGTAATGAACCATGCTAAACGTAGTTCTGATTCTGGTTTTCCTAGTGTTTGTGGTTGTCTTTGGATATTGGCTAGAGCTTTGAGGCACATTTCCCAAGCTTCCAGGGGTAGAATTATGTTTACTATGGTTTGGATGTTGCTATCTTCTCGTAGTGTATCTGCTTGTTTTTTATAGTTACTACTTGGTTTGAGTCGGGATAGGAGTTCTGCTGTTTCCATTGCCAGCCAATGATGACCGGATGCGTAGACGCTCTTGCGGCTTGTCGTAGACATCGCTCGCCGATATAATGGCTCTAATAAATCAGGTAAGCGTTTTCCAGCACTCTCAGCATCCATCCAGTAAAGGCACAGTGAACAAAACAATGTTTGTAAGCTATTTTCTTCTTTTACCGAAGGAATGTGAGCGCTAACTAAAAATTGTTTTTGGGTAATATCACCTTGCTGGACTTGCATTAACATTTTCAGTCTGGCATAAATAACACTGAGCCAATGATCTGATTCACGGGACATCAGACTGGCGTATTCTTCTGCTGAAGAGAGGCGTTGCACTGAACCATCTTTTAATAATGCTAAGATGAAAAATAAGCCGCCCGTTGTATTGAAATATTGGCGTTTGCCTGTAGCCGTTTTCGTAGCTTTGAAGGCATCTGTATAATATTGAATTGCTTGGTCGTTCTCACCCCGCAGAAAACTCAACCAACCCCAAAAGATAGCAGTATTACCTTGATCTTTTTCAGATACACGCTCTAAACTTTGCTGTGCTTCTTGGCTACAACCCCGTAGCAGCAGTTGTTCTGTCAAAATCAGGTGCAGATAATCTGAACAATATTTTCCTCCTGTAGAGCATTCTTCTTCCAGTAGTGAAAAGGCATCTTCACATGCAGACAATTTTAAGGCTGAATTGAAGAGGATACTTGATATGCAGCTTTCAAATAATTTTTGTGGTAAGGTGTTAAGC
>JAQYWP010000189.1 GCA_029379285.1 Rhizonema sp. PD38 | reverse complement strand
GCTCCTAATAAACCAGTATTGCATCCTGGCGAAACGACTAAGAATATCCCTTCAGAATTTTTAATTCTTAATTCATTTAAAGAACCGTTTTGATAGACACCACAAGTGTAGTGGTCTTGGTTGTACTTAAAAGTAGTCCTTAAAAAAGGAGATATAGAGGTAAATAATAGATGCGACTGAGTTGGGAGGCGGACACCTAGTAATTCTAACTCAATAGTAGTGTTGCCGTTAAATTGATTTTCCCTTAGCTTGTAAGCAACATCAACTCGCGGTGGTAGGGGAAAGTAATCGCGCCAACGCCATGCGATCGCCTTAATTTTATAAAGATGATTGTCAATTTTTTGTGCAAGTGTCACTTTCAGGTGACGGCGACCCTTGCCAATAGTCTCCTGTTCAACCACTTGGACATCAGAAGTCCAGAAGACTGGATCGGGGTTATTAATACCGCAGGGTTCTAAAACATTAAGCTGTTGATAAAGCTCTTGATTAATTTGATTGAAGTTGACTTGAACGTCGATTTTCAGCAGCGGTTTGAGATGCTGGAGTTCCAGACAACTGTTGGCAAACTCACTCAGGCGCGATCGCAACGCCGATAAGTTTTCTGCTAACAGAGAAAATCCCCCTGCTGCTTTGTGTCCGCCAAATTTACCTAGCAAGTCATGACAATATTCCAATGCTTCAAAAACATCAAACTCCGGAATACCTCTTGCTGAACCGCGAATTTTTTGAGAAGCAGATGGTTCATTTGTCATTTCTTCTTCATAAGTGCCGATAAACACAGGAACGCCATAGCGTTCTACCAAGCGGGAGGCGACAATACCAATAACGCCATGATGCCAGTCGGATTGAATAACGACTAATACCCGGTTTTGCTGTAGAGAAGTAATGTATTCTGCCTCAACAATTGCGATCGCCTCTTTTTCAATTTCCTCGCACATTTCCTGACGTTGTTTGTTAATTGCTTCACACTGCATTGCTCTTGAGAGGGCTATCTCCATATCATCCGTCGTCAGCAATTCAATCACAATCTGAGGATCCCCAATACGACCAATGGCATTGATTCGCGGCCCCAAGCGAAATCCAATATCCTCTGGTTTTAGGGATTGTGGATGAGATGAAGGGGAGTTGTGAGTTGTGAGATTACTTAGAATAGACGTGGATGAGGACATTTCTCTTTGATTTCCCGTCCCGCTCTCCCTTACCCCTGCGGGCTGCACTCCACACATCAGAATTAATGCTTGTATCCCAGACAATTTAGATTTGGGTAACTGCTGTAAACCACGTTTTACCCAACGGCGATTTACATCCGTTAAAGGAGCTAAATCTGCAATGGTTCCGAGTGTAAATAGTTCCAGCATTGGTGCTAATATACTTTGAGCTTGTCCCATGTGTTGAGCAAGAGAGACTGCCACAATATAGGCGACGCCAACACCGGCAACACCCCGATAAGGTGAGGATTCTCGGATAAGTTTGGGGTTGAGGATAGCGTCAGCTTTTGGTAATTCTTGAGGAAGATCGTGATGATCGGTAACAATGACTTTTAGACCAAGTTTTTTGGCAAGAGCAATTGGTTCAAAAGCTGAGATGCCATTATCTACTGTCAGAATCAGTCCTACGCCATTTTTATGGGAGTCTTCGATAATGCGGTTGTTAATACCGTAACCTTCGTGCATCCGACTAGGAATATCATACTCTACTTGAGCACCGAACCAACGCAGACTACGCAGCAGTAAAGCAGTGCTTGTCATCCCATCAGCATCGTAGTCACCGCAAATGATGATTTTTTCTTGAGAGGCGATCGCATTTTGCAACAAATTTAAACTGATTGCGAGATCGGGGAACTCTTCAAGTGGTGGAGGTAAGATTAAAGATTCTGGCTGTAAAAATATTTGTGCGGCTTCCTCAGTTGCAATACCACGATTTATCAGCAGTTGGCTGACTGTGGACGACAAGTTCGTTGCTTCTGCCAATTTTTGCGCCAATTCTACTTTTTGCGGAAAAATTTGCCACCTTTGAAGAGGCAATTGCTGATGGTGATGAAGGTTATTAGGTGTTGGTTGCTTGAGCACAATCGCTGTTGGTCGGATTTTCGTATAACCACATTCCTAGTAAGCACTAACCAGTTTTCACTCTCTTATCTACAAAACATTGACACGCCCATCGTCACGGACGTAAACCGAGCGATCGCCTGGCGAGCGCCAATTTGGACGCAGTTCCACTTGCAGTGTACCAAAGTTTGGTTTACTAACAATGGCTTTCAGCGATAACTTCATGTCATCCCAGAATACAAGAGACACATTTGGCTTTGTCCCGTCTCCTTGGGAGAGTGTTAATTCCTGTCCGGGATGCAAGAAAATTGGGTTGGTGCCTTGTATTTTCTCAAATTTGACGAGAATAGTGGTGCGATTTACTATTTTTACTTGAATGCGTTGACCTGGTGTAAACTGAATTGGTTGGAAACCACATCTAGAGGCACAGGTTCCAGCTAGTGTGGTACTATGGTTTTCAGTTGATGCTAAAACCAGAACTATTGCAAATAAAGTCGTAGATACAAACTTAAACATAGAAGCGAAACTTACGTAATTAGGCTGTTAATTTGTAAACTTGGATACTTCAGCCTAACATTGTCGAGTCGCGATCGCCATCTGAAGAGGCAAGAAAGCACAGGTATCTTCTAGAACGTCGATCAAATGTGATGAAGCACCGCGTTTGTTGAATAATCAGTTGGAGCCAAGTGTCGCAAGTACTTGTGTGATATTATTCTTTGAATACGACTAAACTGTAGAGGAAAAATAATGTCTGAACACAATAAAGTCGAACGAGCTGCTGAATTTGGTGTCGATGCTGGGATTGATACAGCAGCAAACCGGATTACAAATGAAATTATTCATGCCGTCGCTTCTCATATTCCTGGTGGTCGAGCAATTGAGCCTTTTGTTGAAACTGAAGTTGATTTAATTGTTGATAACGCAATCAATCGGGAACTTCATAGGCGTGTAGAAGGTGTAGAAGAAGCCTTTGAACAACCTCAGCATCACCATCACCATCACCATCACCATCATCAAGAAGAGTCTTGAGGTTAAACAAGTCAAGACTAAGAGAAAAAAGAAGTCAACGACCTACATTGACTGATTAAGCAGTATAGTATCCGCTTGTAAATTACGTCTCGATCACGCCACCACCTATTCTGCCTCAACCATCCCCTATAATATAATCCGATGCAATTTATAGGGGTATTTTCATGTTTGTGAGGCACAAAGAGAAAATCATTATTTGAGATCCAAATTTTGCTTAGGATAGCCGGAAGCGATCGCCACTAAAAATTTGTCAAATTTCAAGCCTGATTTTCCTTTGGTGGTTTCCTCTACTTTAGTTCCTGCATACTTCTGACGACTTTAACCACCTGCTTTCTTGGTGCCAATTTGACAAGATGAACTAGAATCTGATTTTTTAAGCCAGGGATGACAACAGTTTTGTTTGCCATTAAACCAAGATATCCAATCTTGGCGACAGTTTCCGCATCCATCATTTTCTTACCCTTAACCAGTTTAGTGTCTGCCATTCCGGTTCTTTCATGAAATGGCGAATGTGTTGGTCCTGGACAAAGAACGGTTACGGTGACACCTGTACCCTCTAACTCATTCGCGATCGCTTCTGAAAAAGATAAAATATAGGCTTTAGTCGCGAAATAAACTGCCATAAAAGGGCCTGGTTGAAAGGCAGCAGTGGAAGCAACGTTCAGTATTTTTCCCTCACCCTGCTTTACCATGTCTTTGAGAAATAACTTAGTTAAATGGGTAAGACATACTAAGTTTACCTGAAGCATTTCTAGTTCATACGTGAGGTCTGTTTCGTTAAATAATCCATGATTACCAAATCCGGCATTATTTACCAACACATCAATATTGATAGATGCTTGTTGTAATTCTGTAAAAATTTCTTTTGGAGATGTTGAAATGGATAGATCTTTAACAATAGTTTTAGTAAAAATGCCAAATTCTCGCTCAAATTTTGTGGCAACTTCAATGATTTTTTCTTCTCTGATATCAACTAATACGAGATTGTATTTATCACGAGCAAAATTACGTGCTAATTCGTAGCCAATGCCACTAGCTGCTCCAGTAATAAGAGCAGTTTTTGTATACTGAGCTTGATGAAGTGTTGAGTTCATATTAGAAAATTTACCTCATTAGTTTAAGAAATTAAAATAATTTCATCTCAAAAAAAATGGATTGTTTTGCATATAAGCGAAACAATCCATTTACTATTACATCAAAAAAAATCTGCCACTGTTACAGGTAATACCTAACAGTGGTAACAACTCGACTTTTCTGCGATCGCAAAGCCGTCTTTAAGAACAATGCTGTTTGATTGTGCAAAAAACTCTCCCACCAATTACGTGGTACAAAAGCGGGAATAATGACGGTTGTAAAGACACCTCTATGACGCTCTTCAAAATCAGTGATAAAACCGACGATTGGTTCAATTAAAGCGCGATAAGGAGAGTTGATAATTTCTAAATCAATATCAGACTCTAGTTTTCGCCATTGTTCTTGCAGTTTTTCTCGATCTGTACTACCAATATCTACATGGACTGCAACAATTTCATCGGCAATAGTGCGTGCATATTCCAAAGCGTCTGCCGTTCCTCGGTTAAGTTGTCCGACAACAACCACTGCAGGGTGAGTCACCACTGGTGGTTTAGGTCTGGGAAGATAACCTCTAGGCGGCATTGAGTCAAGACTGAGACGTTCTGCTACATGTATGTAGTGACGACGAATGGCTAGAAATAAGCTCACTATTAAAGGAATTGCAACTGCAACCACCCAAGCGCCTGCAAGGAACTTTGTCTGTAAGATCACCAGCAGAACGATCGCTGTCGTAATACTTCCCAAGCCATTCATGAGAGCTCTTGCTTGCCAACCCGGTGAACGTTCATTGAACCAGTGGCGTACCATCCCGCCTTGGGAGAGGGTAAAAGAAGTGAACACACCTACGGCGTAAAGAGAAATCAGCTTGTCCACACTGCCGTTGAAGAGAATGACCAAAGCACCACCAAACACGCTGAGCAAAATAATACCGTTGGAGTAGACCAAACGCTCACCTAGGAGTGCTAACTGCCGGGGCAAAAATCCATCTTGGGCTAAAAGCGAGGAAAGTCTGGGAAAGTCCGCATAGCTGGTATTAGCTGCTAATAGTAAAATCAACAGCGTGGCAATTTGGACAAAGTTGTAAAATATACCATTGCCCAATACACTGTGACTCAACTGAGAAATGACAGTTTCTTTTGCGTTGGGAACAATCTGATAAACGTTGGCTAAGTGAGTGATGCCAAGAAACATTAAGCCCAGAATCAAGCCCATGTAGAGCATGGTAACGCGGGCGTTTTTCCATTCTGGAGGCTTAAAAGCTGGAACGCCATTTGATATTGCTTCCACCCCTGTGAGGGCTGCACATCCCTGAGAAAATGCCCGCAAAATTAAAAATAGACCTAGTGGTTCTGTCGCAGGGAAGCTAGGAGGAATTACGTGAATTTGTCCGGTAGCCTGTTTGTAGAAACCTACAGCAATCATAATAAAAACACTGACAATAAAGGCATAAGTAGGAATCATAAAAATTTTCCCTGATTCCTTTACACCTCTTAAATTTGCCAGCATGATTAAGACAATAAACAGCAAGCAGAGTTCTACTGAGAAATGTCGCAACTGTTGCAACGCTGGTATTGAAGTGAGGTTATCTACCCCAGAAGCAATACTGACAGTTACTGTCAGCACGTAGTCAATCATCAGCGCTGCACCAGCGGTTAAACCTGGATAAACTCCCAAGTTATCTTTAGCAACGATGTAAGCTCCACCGCCACTAGGATAGGCGCGGATTGTTTGTTGGTATGATAGGGTAATTATCAGTAGCAGCAAAGAGATTGCTAACGCAATCCAAATAGATCCACCGATAACAGCGCCACCAGCCAGCACCAAAACTTTGAGAATTTCTTCAGTAGCATATGCTACCGAAGACAGAGCATCAGAAGAAAGAACTGCCAATGCTGCTGCTTTGCCCAATCGTTCTTCACTATGAGCACTTGTTGGTAGGGTGCGACCCAATAAAAACTGCTTTATTCGAGGGTATAAGGACATACAAAGTCCACTAAGCAAGGGTTTGTACTCCCTGCTCAGTATAATCAGTGGTTAACCCCAGAGCAAGGAATATAGCAATTTTGGCAGATTCCCAAGCAATTAACCTAAAAATTTATTTGAGTTTTGTTATTACTTAGATTCTCTAATCTTTTACGTTACAAATAGTACCTAACAGTAGTAACAACTCGACTTTTCTTAGCCCGTAATGCTGTCTTTAAAAACAACACTGTTTGATTGTGCAAAAAACTCTCCCACCAATTATGTGGTACCAAAGCGGGAATAATGACGGTTGTGAAAACACCTTGATGACGCTCTTCAAATTCGCTGACAAATTTGATAATTGGTTCAATTACAGAGCGGTAGGGCGATTCGATAATTTCTAAAGGAATATCTCGCTCTAATTGTCGCCATTCTTCTTGCAGTCTTTCCTTGTCTGTATTACCAATATCTACATGCACTGCAACAATTTCATCGGCAATAGTGCGTGCATAGTCCAAAGCTTCTGCCGTTCCTCGGTTAAGTTGTCCGACAACAACGACAGCTGGGTGAGTGACTACTGCTGGTTTGGATCTGGGAAGATAAACTCTAAGTGGCATTCCCTTAAGACTGATACTTTCTGCTACATATTGATAATGACGGCGAATGGCAAAAAATAGGGCGACAAGCATTGGAACTGCTACCACCACCAACCAAGCACCCAACAGGAACTTTGTTGAGATGATCACACCGAGCACGACTGCTGTCGCAATAGCTCCCAAACCATTCATTAAAGCACTCGCAAGCCAACCAGATGACTTTTCCTTAAACCATCGGCGTACCATCCCAGCTTGAGACAAGGTAAAAGATGTAAATACCCCCACTGCGTATAAGGGAATCACAGCGTTGACTTGTCCTTTGAAGATCACCACCAAAATAGCAGCACAGAGGCTGAGGAGAATAATCCCGTTGGAGTAAACTAAGCGATCGCCCAACAATGCTAGTTGTCTGGGCAAAAATCCATCCCTTGCCAAAAAGTAACAAAGTCGGGGAAAGTCTGCATAGCTTGTATTAGCAGCTAAAAGTAAGATTAACAGGGTGACAACTTGCAGAAAACCGTGAAACAGTCCATTTCCAAAAATCTCTCTACCCAACTGAGAAACTAAAGTTTCTCCTTCTATGGGAATGATGTGATAAATGTGGGACAGGTAGGTGATTCCGATAAACATTAGTCCCAGAATCATTCCCAAATACATCAATGTCAGGCGAGCATTTTTCCACTCTGGTTCTTTAAAAGCTAAAACTCCATCGGATATTGCTTCCACTCCTGTTAGCGCCGTACATCCAGCCGAAAAAGCTCTCAAAATAAAAAACAAACTCAGTCCTTCTTTAACAGGAACACTGGGATAATTGGTTGAAATGTGCCCAGTCGCTTGTTTAAACAAACCAAAAGCAATCAAGACAAAAATACTCACAATAAAAGTATAAGTAGGAATCATGAATATCTTGCCTGATTCCTTTACACCCCGAAGATTTGCGATCGTCAACAGAAAAATAAAAATCAAACAAAGGCTGACTGTGAATGGTAACAGTGCTGGAACCAATGAGGTGAGGGCTGCTGTACCAGCAGATATACTGACAGTGACTGTCAAGATATAGTCAATCATCAAAGAACCTCCTGCCACTAGTCCTGGATAGATTCCCAGATTTTCTCTAGCAACAATGTAGGAGCCACCGCCTTGAGGATAGGCGCGAATGGTTTGTCGGTAAGACAGCACTACTATTGCCAGCAGGATCATAATCGCGATCGCAATAGGCACAGACAACCCAAGAGGAGCGCTTCCTGCCAGTACTAAAACTAGTAAAATTTCTTCTGTAGCGTAAGCAACTGAGGAAAGAGCATCAGAAGAAAGAACCGCCAAAGCGGCGGCAATACTCAATCTTTCTTCAGCATGAGCACTTGTCGGTAATGTTCTACCGAGTAAAAATCGCTTGAGCGGTGGGTAGAAGGACATAGACAGTCAACCTGGCACCTTGATATAGCTCTGTGGCAATAAAATATTAACTACGAGCAGTCAACATTGCAATTTTGCCAGATTATTAAACAACTGACGTTAAATTTTACAGTAAAGGAAGCTGAATATTTCTACTACCCATTGAAGAATTTAGGGAATCCTGCTCATCAGTTGCTTTTTCCTGCCATATTTTTACATCGTCTACTAGTAATGTGTTTGCTGCTTCCAGCATTGATGCTGCTATATCTTTAAGATCTTCGCGGGTGCTTAAGTAGGTTTTTAACGCTTCCATTGGATCGATGCTACTACTTGCGCTTAGTTCCGGAAGCCGAGGTCGAGCCAACTGGCTGACTAATTCTGGTTGAATAGTGTAAGTGTGTGCTGCACTTAAGGCTTGATGTATCGAGGCGTTATCGATTAAATCCAACTGATCCGAACGGAGTTTGTAAATGAGTCGTACTACGGCGTCTTCAATATTATGCTTGGAGATCGCTTTAAAGAGTGCAGAAAGTGGATCTTCGGCACCGGATATATCCACCTCAATTGTGCGAAATGTCCGAACGGGTAAAGGGCAAAATTCCCACTTGGCTTGACCCCGTTCCAGTTCTATCATGACATAACCTTTGTCTTCCTTTTCTTCGCTAAAATCCACCCGTTCAATACTCCCCGGATAAATCACTGGCGGCTTGTTAGATTTATTTAAGTTCTGGTGGCGGTGGACATGTCCTAAGGCTACGTAGTCAAAGTTGTCCCGCACCAGCAAAGAAACAGGAATCATAAAGCCTTTACCCACAGCCAAAAAGCGTTCTGCTCCCAAACTGGCATTATCAGACATTAAGTGAGCCAAGAGAACAGTTGGGATATTCGGATCGAGGCGGCGAACTTCTCCTTCTAAAACAACTTTTAGGCGTTCAATTAACAGTTGGTTGACTTCTGCTAAAGATGAACCTTCAGTTTCTTGGCGAGTCATCAGTGTAGAACGAGTTAGCCAAGGAAGAGTGACAATCTGTATCAGTCCGTTACGAGTTTGAATGCGGTGAGTCGTTAGTTTATCACCGACGATAAACCCAGGGACTCCTAAGGTACGGTAAATACACAGACTCGCTCCACCCAACCCTTGGGAATGTTGATCGTGGTTACCAACAAGCAGTACTGTAGGGATATTGGCATCAACGAGACGGCGAAATTGAGCAGCAAAGACTTCCTGCACGTATGGCGGCGGTGTGGCATCGGGGAAGGCATCACCACCAAATAGTACGATATCCACAGGCTCTGCTAATGCTCGGTCAATACATTTAGATAAAGTCTTGACAAAATCCTCCAATCGTGTATTAAACCCTGTTTCCGGATTGATTCTTCCGTGAGAAAAGCCGCATCCTATATGGAGATCAGAGAGGTGGAGGATTTTCAGCATGTCTGTTAGTTGATAGTTATTTGTTGAGTATTGTGACTTTGTCGTATTACTAGATAGCGGTATCTTAGAGTCAAACGGAGTCATTCCGAGTCTATGTCTCTAATAATACGCTCTAAGCACTCACTTGCACTAAGATTAGCATCAATAGCAAGTGCAAGCAACTTTCTCCACGCGGTAGGGGTAATAACTACCATATGTCTTTCTTTCATTTCATCGTAAAAAATAGGCTGATTTCTTATTCTCTTTTTCCCTTTACTTGGTTGCATATTGTATTAAGTGTAGATATACTAATAGCATAGCAGGCAGCATCAAGGATGTAATTAATTAATGCTTAAAAAGAAAAAGAGTTTCAACATTGCAACTAAAAGCGTCAAGTGTAAACTTGAGCGCAATGGGTTTGCTCTAACCGAAACTAAAACAGCTTTTAATGAAGTTGTGTATTTTTACTTTGCATTAGTTAATACCCATCCTGAAGGCGTTAATATACCTGTTATAGAGGATGGGGGATGGCGATTTTACGAGAAGCGAACGATAGGAGAAAACCCTGTTTATCCTTTTCCTTTTGACGGGTTTCCCGTACAATTTCGTCGTGCTGCCATTAGAAAGGCTATTGGTGCATGGGAATCTTGGAACAGCAACTATCAAAGGTGGTTGAGCCGTCCCAAGAAGCAAAAACATCATAGACCACCACTGCAACCAAGAAAGTTCAACTTCTCTCCTAGCTTTGATGCTGGTGTGTGGAAAGAAGATTCGGGACAGTCTATTATCCTGAAAATCTTGGTTGACGGTCAGTAGAAATGGGTTAAGTTTCAGTATCAAGCACCAAAAATAGGCGAGCCGTGGGTGAAATGCTCTCCAAGTGTAGTAGTCAAAGGCAACACAGCATACATTGTATTCCCTCTACAAAAATACGTTCCTGCAACAGGAGGAATTAAAACAATCATGGCTCAAGACTCTTTCAGGGTCTTGGGTGTAGACATGGATTTAGATCGTCATATCGCTATATGTTCTGTCCTATTCGTCAACGCTAAGGGCGAAGTGTTTGAGGTTGCACGTCACTTCATCAATCAGACTAGCCACACAAAGCGTAGGAAACGACGACTAGGACGAATAGCCAAGAAAATGCGGCAGACGAGAATTATTGAAAAAGGCTTTGGCTCTACCATGTGGCAAAAAATACACAATAGCGAAGTTGACGCAGGTAGAGCCAAAGCGAGGCAGATTGTTGAGTTTGCCAAAACATGGGGTTGTTCTGTGATTTCTAAGGAGCATCTAGGCAACCTCAAGCCGATTCGTGGTAAATATTCTCGTCGTTCAAACCAGAAACGGGCTTACTGGTTAAAGTCTAAAGTCTACCAGCAAGTCAGCCGAATAGCTTATCAGGACTACGGCATCCTTGCGACAAGGGTTAGCGCTCGTAATACATCAAGGTTTGACCCTTGGGGTGATCCTGTCTGGCGTAGTCATGAATTCCCGACAACATTGTTTGATTTTCAGTCTTACCAACCTGGAACAAACTTTGTGGGAACAG
>JAQYWP010001151.1:1110-2990 GCA_029379285.1 Rhizonema sp. PD38 | reverse complement strand
ACACAACACTACTCAAGTATTTTCCTAAAGTGTATGACATTTGCTGCTGTAGGAAAGCTGGTGGCAAAATCTCCATAATGGTCCTTTCGATGAGCATACTGATGATTCCACCTACAATCCACCCAATAATAGTCATTAAAGTAAATTGGATAAAAAATCTCTGACGCAGGGTGCGAGGAATCAAAAAGCTTTGCTGTCTGGGAACGCTTTTTGTCGCGCCTCTATCATAAGGGCTGTTTGAGTCGGTTTGCATAAATTTTGTTAGTAGCATTACGTACCAAACGCATAATAACCTCACAGAGGAGAAGGCGAGCACGGGAGCAAGACTTCTCAGTAGGTGATGTCCCAACACGGTTCGGATAAGCAGTTTTTGAGCAGGGGAGGCAGGGGAGGTAAAGAGTTTATGAAAAGCTATTCTTTCCCCCCCTGCTGCTCCACTTCCTCTGCCCAAGAACTGCCTGCCTCAACAGATAAATTCCTTAACCGAACCGTATTGGGTGATGTCCGGTTAAATTAACGGATTGCATACGCACTCCAAATCATTTGGGGCTAAAGAGAGAGAAAAAGCTATGCTTTTGAAAAAGCACAAACCGGGAATGATAAGCTAAACAATGACATAAAAAAGAGTATAGGATGAAGTGTTAAATGGGTATTTCCTCATACGATCCCCATCTCCTCAGGGTAGCTCGTGGTGAAGTATTAGACCGTCCACCTGTATGGATGATGCGACAGGCGGGACGATACATGAAAGCTTATCGAGACTTGAGGGAGAAGTATCCTTCTTTTCGCGATCGTTCGGAAATCCCGGAAGTGGCGATTGAAGTTTCCTTGCAACCTTGGAAAGCCTTTCAACCAGACGGAGTAATTTTGTTTTCCGATATCGTCACTCCCCTGCCTGGTTTGGGGATTGAGATGGATATTGCCGAAGGTAAAGGCCCAATTATCGACTCGCCCATTCGTACTCAAGAACAAGTCGATAACCTGCACGAATTAGAACCAGAAGTCTCGCTGCCGTTCATCAAAACAATTTTGCAAGCTTTGCGGCAAGAAGTGGGTAATAAATCGACAGTGTTAGGCTTTGTAGGTGCACCGTGGACATTGGCAGCTTACGCGGTAGAAGGAAAAGGTTCTAAAACCTACTCCGCCATTAAAGGCATGGCTTTCTCAGATCCAACAATTTTGCATCAACTGCTGGCAAAATTAGCAGATGCGATCGCCATTTATGTCCGCTACCAAATTGATTCAGGCGCTCAAGTCGTGCAAATGTTCGATTCATGGGCAGGTCAATTGAGCCCTCAAGATTATGATACCTTTGCTCTCCCCTACCAAAAACGAGTTTTTCAACAAGTCAAGGAGACTCACCCAGATACACCCCTGATCCTTCTGGTGAGTGGTAGTGCGGGTGTCTTGGAAAGAATGGCCTCATCCGGTGCAGATATTGTCACTGTAGATTGGTCGGTGGATATGGCAGAAGCACGCGCCAGATTGGGAAGCCATGTGAAAGTTCAGGGAAATCTCGACCCTGGTGTACTATTCGGTTCTAAAGAGTTTATCCGCGATCGCATCCGCGATACAGTTCGCAAAGCTGGCAGGGGTGGACATATTCTCAACCTCGGTCATGGTGTTCTTCCGGAAACCCCAGAAGAAAATGTCGCTTTCTTCTTTGAAACAGCAAAGCAACTTCAGGCTTCGGGAGTGGGGAGTAGGGAGTAGGGAGGTTTTGGGAGTAAGGAGTTGTACAGACGCGCGGATTTCGTCTCGATACAAGAGTCAGGAATTGGGAGTTATATTTTTTGATGATTAGCACGCTTAGGCGGAACTTTTTACTCCATTCCTACTCTTAACTTTTGTACAGGCGGGTTTTGTTAAGTATTTTTTTT
>JAQYWP010001151.1:0-1100 GCA_029379285.1 Rhizonema sp. PD38 | reverse complement strand
TTATTTTGTTTCTATAAAACCCGCCTGTACGGGCCGGTTTCACCAGATAACTTACCAGATCCAAAATTAATCGCTAAAACCTGCCTCTACTCCTAACTTTATTCCTAACTCCTAACTTTACTTTTGATGATGAGCCAAAAACGAGTTTTAGTGACGGGTGCGAGTGGTTGTATTGGTCACTATATATCTGAAGTTTTAATTCAAGAAACCAATTACGAGCTCTATCTACTGGTAAGAAACCCAAGTAAGCTGCAAGTTGATACTCAAACACGTCCGGGAATCACTGTTTTGCAAGGTGATATGCAGGAAATTAGCGCTTTTGCTGATTTGCTGAAAACAATAGATGTTGCAGTACTTACAGCGACAGCTTGGGGTGCGCCTGGAACATATGATATTAATGTATTTAAGACGTTAGAGTTGCTGGAACTGTTAGATCCGCTCAGATGCGAACAGGTGGTATATTTTTCTACTGCGAGTGTTTTAGATCGCCACAATCAACCCTTAAAAGAAGCAGGGGAACTGGGGACAGATTATATCCGTTCTAAATATGACTGCTTGCATCGACTTCCGAAACTAGCGATCGCATCTAAAATTACCACTGTCTTTCCAACTTTAGTCATGGGTGGCGATCATGACAAACCATATTCTCACCTGACGAGTGGCATTCCAGAAGTCACAAAATATATAAACTTGATTCGCTTTCTCCAAGCAGATGGTAGTTTCCACTTCATTCACGGGCAAGATATTGCCACTGTTGTAAAACATTTAATCGACAATCCTCCTAAAAAAGACGAATCGCGATATCTTGTTTTAGCTCAAGCACAATTAACTGCCAACCAAGCCGTTGAAGAAGTTTGTTCGTACCTTGGCAAAAAAATTTACTTTCGTATCCCCCTATCTTTATCATTAGCTAATTTGTTAATCCTTGTGTTCCGCATTCAAATGGCGGCTTGGGATCGCTTTTGTATGAACTATCGACATTTTACTTACCACAGTATCATTAATCCCGCCAGTTTTGGTTTGCCAAATTACTGCGCGACGATGAGTGAAGTTTTGAAAACGAGTGGTGTCGCACAGAGGTGAGTAAGGGGAAGCAGGGG
>JAQYWP010001150.1 GCA_029379285.1 Rhizonema sp. PD38 | reverse complement strand
GACTCAAACTGTCTTCTGTTTTGAATTTGGAATTTTTTAAGTCGTTCTAACTGAGGATTAATACTCAGTCTGTAGAGACGCTTTCAACGTCACGTATCCACAGACTTGGTGTGAACACCTGAGTTGCTAGAATTCGCCGTCTACAAAAAATTGCAACCATGAATAGCAACGGCTTGAAACAAGAAACTCAAAGACACGCTCCTCGCACCAAAAAGCACATTCGTCGTACAGAACACGCTGCTCTCCAAGTGCAAAATGATCGCACAGGAATGGACATAGAAACGCTCAAACGTGCTTTTTTCGATAACCTCTACTATATCCAGGCAAAAGATAAGGGTTGGGCAACCGCACATGATTTCTATATGGCTTTGGCATACACTGTGCGCGATCGCCTGCTACAACGCTGGATCAAAACTGTTGAGCAAACCTACCGCCAGAAGGATGTCAAAGTCGTTTGCTATCTATCTGCCGAATACCTAGTGGGACGACAACTAGGTAAAAACCTGATTAACGTTGGACTACACGATCATGCTTGTCAAGTGCTACAGGAGTCAGGGTTAGACTTGTACGATTTGCTAGAGCAGGAAGATGAACCGGGATTGGGCAATGGTGGCTTAGGAAGACTGGCTGCTTGCTTTATGGATTCTCTATCAACCTTGGAAATCCCTGCTATTGGCTACGGTATCCGCTATGAGTACGGCATCTTTCAGCAATACATTTGTAATGGTGCTCAGGTGGAACGTCCAGATCGCTGGCTGCGCTTCGGTAATCCTTGGGAAATTCCCCGCCTGGATTATATCATGGAAGTTAAGTTCGGCGGACACACAGAAGCTTACACTGACGAACAAGGACGCTATCAAGTGCGTTGGATTCCAGAAAGAACCGTATTAGGTATACCCTACGATACACCAATTTCCGGCTACAGTAGCAATACTGTGAATACCTTGAGGTTATGGAGTGCGAAAGCTAGCGATGATTTTAACTTTGAGATTTTCAACAGCGGTGATTACGCCCGTGCTGTGGCTGATAAAGTCTTCTCTGAAAATATTACCAAAGTCCTTTACCCTAACGATAACAAATACCAAGGTCGGGAGCTCCGCCTAGAGCAACAATATTTCTTTATTTCCTGTTCTTTGCAAGATATCATTCGCAATTATCTAATAAGCCACGATAACTTTGACTCTTTCGCTGATAAATTTGCCCTCCAAATCAACGATACCCACCCGACGATTGGGATTGCCGAACTAATGCGACTATTACTGGATGAACACCAGTTGGGATGGGATCAATCTTGGGACATCACTCAAAAGACCTTTGGTTTTACTAATCATACCGTTTTATTTGAAGCACTGGAACGCTGGTCTTTCAGTATCTTTGGCAATCTTCTGCCGCGACACTTGGAGATTATTTTTGAGATCAACCAACGTTTCTTGAATGAAGTTCGTGCGAAGTATCCCGATGATCATGAGCGAATTGCTAGACTGTCGCTGATTCAAGAAGGTTCTGAGAAACAAGTCAGGATGGCTCATCTTGCTTGTGTTGGCTCTCATGCCATCAACGGTGTTGCCGGATTACATAGTGAAATCCTCAAACACGAAACATTTAAAGACTTCTACGAATTGTTTCCCGAAAAATTCAGCAACAAAACCAATGGAGTCACACCGCGTCGCTGGATTTTGCTTGCTAACCCCAAACTTGCCCTGCTAATTACAGATAAAATTGGTAAAGATTGGATTAAGAATTTGGAGGAACTCAAACGTTTAGAAGCATTTGTGGATGATCAAGAGTTTCGCCACAAATGGCAGCTGATTAAGCAAGAAAATAAGCAAGACTTGGCGGAGTATATTCTGCACGCGACTGGAACTCATGTGAATGCCGATTCTCTGTTTGATTTACAAGTAAAGCGACTGCACGAGTACAAGCGTCAGCATCTCAATCTATTACATGTGATCACGCTTTATAACTATATCAAACAGCATCCAGATACAGATGTTGTGCCGCGAACTGTGATTTTTGCTGGTAAGGCGGCACCCGGTTACGCAACAGCAAAGCTGATAATTCAGTTGATTAACTCTGTGGCAGATGTAGTGAACCACGATCCGGATATCGGCGATCGCCTCAAGGTAGTGTTTTTGGAGAATTACAACGTTACACTCGCACAGCGAATCTATCCAGCGGCAGATCTTTCAGAACAAATCTCCACGGCAGGTAAGGAAGCTTCCGGAACAAGCAATATGAAGTTTGCAATGAATGGTACATTGACAATCGGCACATTGGATGGAGCAAATGTGGAAATTCGCGATCGCGTCGGTGCCGAAAATTTCTTCCTGTTTGGATTGACAGCTCCACAAGTCTCACAAACCAAAGCGCAAGGATACAATCCGTGGGATTACTACAACTCGAATGCCCAACTTAGACAAGCAATTGACCAAATTGCATCAGGTGACTTCTCCAAAGGTGACAAAGATTTGTTTAAACCACTGGTGGAATCCTTGAAAAATCGGGATGAATATTTGCTGTTTGCAGATTTCCAGTCTTATCTTGACACTCAGCAGCAAGTCAGCGATGTTTACCGCGATCAAGACAAGTGGCTATTGATGTCAATCCTGAACACAGCTCGTGCAGGTTACTTTTCCTCAGATCGGACAATTCGCCAGTATGCTGAGGATATATGGCACGTGAAGCCAGTGCCTGTTGTTCTGGATGATCTCGATACCAGCTTCTAAACTACAGAAAGACATTGATGAGTTTGATCAGGGAGTTGAGTGCGATCGCAACTTTAGCAAAGGAGGTATTTGAAGCAATTGAACTGGGAGAGCGTGGAGTTTGGTTGTTGGGGTGTTGGCTAAAACGTGAACACTCATTGGACAACCCCAAGAGCGCTCCTTTCTGAGCTTTGTCTCCCCTCCCCGTTCCTCGCGGAGGGGTTGGGGGAACTCACAAGGGTAGGTTTTTTACATGTAGGTAAGACGCTCGTTGACCTGGGGGGAA
>JAQYWP010000188.1 GCA_029379285.1 Rhizonema sp. PD38 | reverse complement strand
CACTATCAGTATATTTGTTACCACTTCAAATTTTGCATTTCTCTATGGATACAAATAGTTTTAAATTCATTAATTAACTAGCTTATTTTTATCATCATCTCTGCCCATTTATAAAAAAAAATGAAAGATTTTCCAAACAAATACTTATTAGTAAGAATTAATAATGCTTAACTTCCAGCTTGTTTTTTAACCTTATCATTGATTTTCTTATTGTATATTGAAACTGCTTGATTTTTCACCCTTTAATCAATCTTTATTCAAGTCAAGACTCTCAAAAGCAATTGATTTTTTTATAAAATTTTTATGAAGCAAATAGTCAAATATAAACTTTTTATTTAAATATATGAAAATTAAACAAATAGATATGATTAAAAAATAATACTCTTAACATTAGTAAGAATTTGGTGAAGAAGAATTTCCTTATTTAACGTAAGTTGCTAGTTAATGCCTCTAAACGGTATCAATTAATACGATTTTTTTTTGAGTATTTATAAATACCTGATATTTTTATTTATTACTTAAAATTAAACGCTTTTTGATAATTAGCAACTTGGGTTATTTAGAAAAATACACTGTTGATTTAAAGTCGGACTACAGCAGTTTGATCGTTCCCTAAAAATAAATGCCTAGGCTTTATACTTAGTCTCTGCGTCGTAGTTGCAATGTTTATCAATACGCTTGGGCATTTAATGCTTTTCTATGACTGACTTTGGAGAGATAATATAGCGATTCTCAATTACTCGTGCCCTATCTCAAACTTGGCAGAGGAATACTCGCTAAGATCGATGAGGGCATTATATATGTGACTTAAACGAGAAGCGCTATAAAGCTCTTCAAACACTCTGGAAAAATAAAAATCGAAGGTAACTTTTAAACATTACACAGGAATTGGGGAAAAGAGGTTTATTTTCTAACATTATGGAACAATACGGAAACCATTTAACCCAGTAAAATTTAGTAACAAGTACTAAAATCTACTGTGTATCGGGGTGAATCCTCCCCAGCTTCAAGCGAAGTCAAAGCAAAAGTTAAATCTTTGAGCGATTTAATGAATATATTTATTGCACCGTTCCAATCTCTAGCAATCTCATGCTCACATTTAGGACATTGAAACTTTCTGTTCCCACCTAATTTTTCGTGTACGTGACCACATTTACTACAAGTTTTACTTGTGTATTCTTCTGTAACGTCATGTACAATACAGCCGCGTTTTAAAGGATGAAACTTTAAAGTTTGTTGGAAACGATAGTGTGAAAGCGTAAGCATGTTTCTCGCAGTTTTAGAATTTAGCTTACGTTTCTTTTTGACTACCATCTTTGAAGTCTCAAACGTTGGTAGAAAGATATGTTTATATGTCTGGGTTAGGAAGGCAGCCGATTTATTATGAAGCTCGTTAGTTAAGTTTCTAATCCTAGTTCTTAATATTTCCGATGCCTCGCTACTGTTAACGCTAACGTCGCTAACGCTGACGCTCGAGGACTCGCTAACGAAGATCGTGCTCCGCTCGTTCGTCCTTGGCGTCTCCCCTTGGGAGAAGACTCGCGCTTCGCTTCGATCTTCGAAGCGAAGCGCTCCGGTGACACTCGTTCCGACGCTCCTCTGTCGCTAACGCTCTACTGATCTTACCTCCTACAGAACTGGCTCCCCAACCTACATAAGTTGGAGAGCTAGCGCCGAGTTTCTAATTCACAAATGATTTAAAAGCCCTATATAGATGCTTTATAAATAGTAGATAAAGTATAATTATATTTATGGTTATAATCTAGGTAATTACTCAAGTTGCAGTTGAGACATCAGTTGAAGAGTACCGATTCCTAAATCTTTAGGTGAAATGGATTGAGCTTCAAACACAGCCATCATATCTCTTAGCTGGGGATTTCCACGGGAAGTTCCCGTTAGCCCTTTAGCTACGATTAAACCACAGTATCCTTTAGTATTTTTACACCGTTGATTCCATTTTTTCCGAGCTTCCACGTGTGTTGGGTCATCATCTTCAAATTCACCAAATAAAAACAATTCCCCATTTTCAGTTTGCAACAAACCCAAGTCGTATTGCTTGTGTTCATCTGGATCTGCTCCTGGATTAAAGCAAATTGCTTTTATTCCTCCAGCTTTTTCAATATTTTCGATTACAGACTTTGCCTTGGGACGGGAAGTTTGAATTAAAATCACAGGCAAACCTTCACCAGTTTGTCTAATTTCTCCTGCTTTATGGTAGTTAACTTGCTTATGCAAGTAATCCAACATTTCCCACGAAACTACGCCTAAGCTGAGGAAAGAATCTTCTGGTATCAAGTCATCTCGCAAAGACTGAAACGTTGATTGTGATTCTTCCTCTGGAATGTCAAAGTCTGCCATCTCCTCTAATTCTGCTGTTAACTCGGGCAGAGTAGAGACAGTGACGGAAACAGATTTAGTTAGTTCATTTGATTGAGGCAGCGAAATGCGATAACGACGACTGAGTTGGGGAAGAGTATCCTCACTCATCTGGCGACGATGATCGCGAATAAAGCGGCAAAGACTTTCTAAGGCAACAAAAACGACAAGTGCTTCTTCTTCATACAAGACAGATCGTAGCCCTTCTAAAGGATGGATGTTACCAAAAGTGGGGTCAATTTCTGATAACGGCAAATCCGATAAGTCTAGTTCCCCAAAGTCATCGTCATCTTCATCAATATCTTCAGTATGCTCAAAGGTAAGAAACAGACAATCTTGCTTGAGAAAAGCCTCTTCCAAACGTCCTTGTGATTCCTCATCTCTGAGAACTGTTGCTCGAAACTGTCTTAACGACTCGGACGAACGATAAAATAAGACCCCATACTCCATTCCCAGCATTCCTACAATCGAGGCATAAAGTGTACCAACATCCCACTTGTTAATCTCTATTGACAAGATTTGCTGTTCCTCTAATAATTCCCAAGGAGCTGCTTGCCAAATTGCAAATGCCTTATCATGCAACACTTGTGCATATTGGGGAGGTAAATCGGGAACTTGGCTATCTAAAATTTCAGCAAATCCACGAAATAGCTCGTCAATCAAAGGCAATTCTGGTGCATAGTCAATTCCAATGTCCAAATCTTGCAGCACTCCGCGCAGATAAAATTGTATCTCCCTGTCCCTAACCACAATTCTTTGAGGGCGAGCTGGTTTGGCTGGGCTGTGGGGATGTTCGATTGCTCGCATTAAGGTACGAACAATCGCCTCCGGACCGGTTTCTGGTGCTACTACGTCCATTCCCCGAACAATCCCTTGTGAGCCATCCACCCACAGAATGCATTCGCCCTTTGCCTCTGAGTCCTCGGCTTGGGTTTGTGATGATGACAATGGACGACGATCGCCCTCCCACACAGAAGGAATTTGGGTTAATTTCTTCAACCGACGGCTGGTAGAGCGATTAAAACTTGTCATAGAGTAAATTAATCAAAAGAAGCTATTTTTATGAAGTATCATGCTTGGGTTGAGGCTAGTCTTGGATGAAAGCTATCGGCTACTAGTAAGAGCGCGAGCGCGGATTTGGTTGGCATATGGGATTTAAACTCTAGAAATACTGAATCTCTCAATTCTAGAATAAAAATCTTTGTGTGCTTTCGCTCGACTCTTTACAATTTGGTTTAGAGCGACATTTATATCGCTAGAATATATGTAAAAACTTTTGGAGCAATTTGGGTAATTGAGGCCTTTTAATGAGAAACCATTACTCTACACTCTCATATTTAGAATAACTTAGGAGACCAAAAAGCAGATGACACAGGCACAAGCAACTCAATCTCAACAAAAAGGAATTCAGCTAAGCACCTCTGCTCTGCGACAGGTGAAATTCTTGCAGGAGAAGCAAGGTACAGATTTATGCTTACGGGTTGGAGTGCGCCAAGGTGGTTGTTCCGGGATGTCTTACTTGATGGATTTTGAAGATCCAGCTAAAATTACCTCTCACGATGATGTTTTTGACTACGATGGCTTCAAAATTGTTTGCGATCGCAAGAGCTTGTTATACCTTTATGGCTTGATGCTAGATTATAGCGATGCTATGATTGGCGGTGGCTTTCAATTTACTAACCCTAACGCTTCTCAAACCTGTGGTTGCGGTAAATCATTTGGTGTCTAATATTGTCCTTTGTCATTTGTCGTTGTCTAATGATAAATGACTAATGACGAATGATCAATGACTCATAACGAATTGGCTATGACTCAAACAGTCGAATCCCTGTTTGATACAGGTTTGGAACGATACAAAGCGGGAGAAGCACCTTCAGAGTTGATCCCCTTATTCAAAGAAGTATGTGATCGCGCTCCTAAAAGCAGTCCGGCTTGGACCTGTTTAGCATGGTTATACCTGCTTGATGATAAACCAAGCTTTGCTCATAAAGCGGCACAAAAAGCAGTCAAGTTAAATCCACAAGATCCACAAGCTAGAGTGAATCTTGCTGTAGCAATGCTGGAAACAGGTCAAAAAGGTTTACGGCAACATGTTGACTTTGCACAACAGCTGATATTTGTTAACTCTGAATGGCAGGAGGAAGTCAAAAGCAGCATTGAAGAAGGTTTAAGCAGAAAACCAAATTGGTCAAGTCTGGCAAAAGTTAAAAGCTGGCTATTTGAAAAGTGATGAGTGAGTTATCATTCTCTTTAATATACAAAGCATCATTGCTCCTGCTGATCTCTTGTCCTTATCTACCCCTATAGGAATAAGGAATTAAGGTCAATACAGTTTGCATTAGTGCCGAACAGGTATTCAAAGAAGTTACGTGTGTAGAGATTCTCTACACACAGGTAAATTCACGTATTTTACAAATGTATTGAAAATATCATATTCATAACTCCGCGCCTTTTGACCCTCTACTTAAGCATTCCTTTATGAAAGAGAAACTATTAAGCTGGCTCAACTACGTTTTAGTAGCTGATGTATTCCTAGTTATCTTTGGCTTTGTTTGGCTCGCGATCGCCGTCATCGGACGTCAATCAGGATTGCCACTGGGTTTGGATTTATGGTACAAACTTTGGCAGCCTGTATTTACGCCGGCAATTACTATCCTCATTGTTGGTGCGATTACCAGTGGCATTTTGAGTTGGATTTCTCGGAAATTTCTAAACACTGGTAACAGTTAATATAGCCGTTTTCAGTCAAATCACATACACTCTCGCCCTCAAGATCGCCTTAAAGAACACTCCTCTCCCAATCTAGGGAGAGAGCATTTTGTATGTGACTAAAACGAGAACCGATATAGTTTGTGATAAGTATAACTACTGACGACTAATTGCTAACTTCATTTGAGAATTTGTTCAAGTGCTGGTTGCAGATAAGAATATTGATACTGAAAGCCAGTCGCTAAGGTTCGTTGGGGAAGCACTTGTTGACCTTCTAAAACAACCTTTGCACCGTCTCCCAAGAGAGCCTCCATCGCAAAAGCAGGGACAGGTAACCAGGAAGGACGATTCATAACTTGTCCCATAGTTTTGCTCAATTCTGTCATGCGGACTGGGTGTGGGGCAGTAGCGTTGTAGATTCCTTGCATTTCCGGCTTGGTTAAAGCAATAATTATTAGATTAACGACATCATCTAAGTGAATCCACGAAAACCACTGTTGACCGCTACCAATAGGACCGCCTGCAAAGAGTTTAAAAGGTGCAATCATTTTTCCTAGGGCACCACCCATCCCTAAAACTATGCCGAATCGCAGAATAATCAGTCGGACACCAAGATCTGTAACTTTTTGGGCTTCAGCTTCCCAACTTTGGCAGACTTGAGCAAGAAAATCCTGACCTGGTAGACTTTTTTCATCAAAGACTGTGGTTTCGCTTGTACCGTAGTAACCAATAGCTGAGGCGTTAACCAACACTTTTGGTTTAGGGTTGGTGTTAAGTATTGCTTCGACAATTTTTTGGGTACCTAACTTACGGCTGTTGAGAATTTCCTGCTTGCGTTCTGGTGTCCAACGTCCTTCGCCAATAGGTTCTCCTGCAAGATTGACAACACCTTCACATGTAGCAAGTTGATGCCGAAAACTAGGTTCACTCTGTGTATAAGCAGCAATTTCCACATTGGGAAAAGCTGTAGATGGAAAAATCTTTTGGGCAAAAGCAGTATTACGAGTCAATACCAGCACTTCCATACCCTCCTCTTGCAGTCGTTTTACTAAACGACTACCGACAAATCCTGTTGCACCAGTAATTGCTACTTTCATGTTTCTCAGTTAGTTGACACTCTCCCATCTAGAAGATGGAAGATTCTTAAGAGTTTTCGGTCTATTGACTCTTGTATCCCGGTTTCAGGCACTGCCTTAGATATCGGGTTCCCAGGCACACCCCGTTTGCCACTTGGGCGGAGTGTTATCTCCTTTCGCCTCGGCGATTCGAGTTTTGGGCGTTTACTTTCCCCCAGTCCGGGGGTAGGTTTTAACGTCTTGTCTGACTTACTTACTCTAGCACACTCGCAGGTAGTTGAAACTACCTGCGTCGTAAAGTCTGCCGGGGGAAGCGCATCCCTTGGGCTGTAGCTTTACGTTTTCATCCACCATTTAAAAACCGTCTTTACTACGTCATAGTAGTAAAGACTTGGTGGCTTTCAACTGTACGTTCTTTTTAGGTAACCACTGCCTTCAGTTGTCAAATTTTTCTTTGTTCGGCAGAATTTAGATAATCAGTAAACTATATTTAGTCTACTTCGTAAACTATTATAGGATGGACGGAGTGTTGCAAGACTTGGGGCTATTATGGCTCGTTATACATGTTCATTTATTATTTCTGTTCCAATTAACGATCTCCAACCGTTACTTGTAGAACTTCTGCAAGACTGTAATTTGGATGTTCAGTACTACACAGCCGATTACATTATGGCGCGAGAGATTCCCGGTAATGTTTCCTTTTCCAAATTGGTGACAGTGGAAGCGCTTATAGATAAAAGCACAGCCACTGACACAGGAACTCGAATGAGTATTGTCATTAAAAATGATGAATTGCCGCTCCAGCTGCAAAACCACTGTCAACAAATGTTTGAATTTATTAAACAGGCGATTGAAGATTGCCGCTATTGGCATCTGATTGAAAGTCTTGCAGGATAGTGGTGCCGAAAAGAGAATTTTGTGAATCAAGAGCGTGATCGCAGTCGTGTTCGGGTGTGAATATCTTTATCCACCGTGCCTCCTTGTCGGATTGCACGACTCCTACTTAGGAGAAATCGCTCTCGTATGTCAAGTTTCAGTCTTCAATATCCTCGGTCATGCCAGGGTTAATTAATGTAATATCATACTCGCTCGAATCGGTCTGCCCTGGTCGCATAGTATCTCGTAGTAAATAATAAATGGCACGTACTTGAGGACCAAAAATAATTTCGTCTTCGTTCTTCAGATCGTGAGTACCCATCTTACGTCCCTTGATCATTAGACCATTGGCACTAGGCTTACCTTTTCCATCACCATCAAGAATTCGATAATAATACCTATGGCTACTACCGTCTCGGATCTGTCTGACTAGTGTGGCATGGCGACGCGAAACAAACTGCGAAATTAAACGGATATCGCAGTCACGATCTCTACCAATTGAGTACAGTGATCGCTCAAGAGGAAATTCTTTGCGTCCTTGCTCGTCTTCTATGATTAACAGATGGGTTTCATTAACTTGTGCGGCCATTGACAAATCATTGCTACAATCTTTGGAACTTTTGTTAATCAAAATCGGTTGATTATTGTTTGCTGTCATTCTCTAACTTAAAGTCTATGATGCTGATATAAATTGGTAAACATTTAATTTACTTATCTATAAGAGTGAGAAGTCAGAGCAGTGTCTTCAGTCTTTAGAGAGTCATGAAGAGACAGCACTGCGGGTGGGTTCCCCGACTTGAAGCCAGGAGTTTTCAAAGTTCAGAACCTTTGCATAATTTATTCGGTAGATTGTCATCAAGAAGAGTTTTTAATGCCTAATGTTTAAATTCAAGGGCTTCTGACTGTTTTCCTGAAAAAGAAGTGCCTTGGCGAGAAATTTAGTTCGTATAAAATAACTCGCTTAGCACTTAGCACTATTTTGATAAGTTTCGTAGTAGCTAACTACCGACCTAGTGTAACCTGAGTTTGAGAAAATCAATAATTGTGTTCGGAAAGATTACCTCTAAAGGCATAGTTTTAGGACAATTTGCGCTCTCGCCGTAACAAAATTGAGTTTGTGACAACACTAACAGAGCTAAAAGCCATTAGTGCGGAAGCACCAGCTGGGCTAAGAGCAAAACCCAAACTAGGTAATAAAACACCAGCAGCTAAGGGAATTCCAAGTGTATTATATGCAAAAGCCCAAAATAAATTCTGGCGGATTTTGTTGAAGGTCGCACGACTCAACTCAATCGATTCCACAACGTCAGTCAAGCGATCGCGCATCAAAACAATGTCAGCCGTTTCAATAGCGACATCGGTTCCAGAGTGCAAAGCAATTCCTACATCAGCTTGAGATAAAGCCGGAGCATCATTAATGCCATCTCCTACCATTGCCACAATCGCTCTTGCAGTCGTGTTCTTCCCTATTCCCCCTTTTTGGAGATCTTCTATTGCCGCAGCTTTCTTAGCTGGGGGAACACCTGCCATCACATCAATGTTCTCTAGTCCTAATTGTTTAGCTATACCAGTAGCTGCTTGAAATGTATCACCACTAAGCAAGATGACTCGTAAACCCAAAGAGCGTAATTTGTCAACGACAGAAGACGCATCAGATCTCAGAGTATCTTGAATAGCAATGAGTCCGATAATTGTTTCTCCAGCAACATATACAACTGTTTTCCCAGAAGATGCCAGTTCAAGAGCCTGTAAGCGTACAGTTTCATTGATCGCAATTCCATGCCAGCGCAACCAATCTTCATTTCCTAACAGTACTAAATGACCATCTACCACAGCAGACGCGCCGAATCCCGCTTCCGTGTGAAAGTTTATAGCAGTTGGTACAGTTAACTCTTGCCGATTTGCCTCCTGCTGAATCGCTTTTGCCAGGGGATGACAGGTACCACTTTCTACTGCTGCGGCAAGTTGTATTAGAGAGTAAGTGTTTCCACTCACTAAAGCCCACTCGCTATTTTCCTCTATTGAGATACAATCAGTAACAGTTGGATGACCAGTCGTCAGAGTGCCAGTTTTGTCAAATACCACAATGTCTAACTGGTGTACTCTTTCCAGAACGTCGCCACCTTTGATTAACAAACCGCGTTCGGCACTGATTGCAGTTCCCACTAGAATAGCTGTTGGTGTGGCAAGACCTAAAGCACAAGGACAAGCAACTACCATGACTGCGATCGCTAGCTTTAAACTTAGCAGCAGTGGGGAGTCGGGATGGAGTTGTGGGGTTTGATGTGCCATGTGCATACCACTTGACATGATGACCACATCGTGGAACATATGGCTGCCAACAAAGTACCAAAATCCAAAAGTCAACAAAGCTGCTGTCAATACCCCGTAAGTAAAGTACCCAGCGACTGTATCTGCTAATTTCTGTACAGGGGCTTTACGAGTTTGGGCTGCTTCTACTAAGGCGACAATTTGAGCCAGAGTAGTGTCATCTCCGGTACGAGTTGCCTGGATAGCGATCGCCCCTGATTGGTTTAGCGTTCCTCCTGTCACCAGATCTCCTGGTTGCTTTATGACTGGTAATGCTTCTCCAGTCAGCATCGACTCATCTACTGTTGTTTGCCCTTCCACCACCTCACCATCAACGGGGATTTTCTCTCCTGGTAGAACCTGTAACCATTCACCAACACGTACCTCTTCAGCAGGAATCTCTGTCACTAGGGAGGAAGCAAGAACTTTTGAGGCAGGGGAAGAATTGGCTTCTGAATCTGCTTCTTTCGGTTTGGGAATCAATCTGGCTACTGGTGGCTGGAGCGCAAGTAATTGCCTGAATGCGGCAGCAGCTCGATTTCTAGCTTGTTGTTCTAACGTGCGTCCGAGAAGGATAAAGCCGAGCATCATCACTGGCTCGTCAAAAAAACATTCCCAACCTAGTTGGGGAAATAGTAAAGCAATTATACTGGCAGTGTAGGCTGTCAGCGTTCCCAATCCCACTAAGGTGTTCATATTGGGTGCATTGTGCCGTAACGTGCGCCAGCCATCCACTAAAATTGGACGCCCTGGAATGAGTAACGCTACTGTAGCCAATCCACAGTGGAACCAAATATTATGCAATACTGGTAATACGAAACCAGTCATATTACCAAAATGACCCATTAACGACAGTACTAGCAGTACAGAAGCAATGAGCAATTGTCTTTTTACAGACTGCATATCTTGGCGATGTCGTTCTTCTGGATCTTGTATCGCTTGTGTTTCGCTTGCTTTTTTCCTACCAGATTTCCGAGGTTGAGTCGGAAACCCAGATGCGGTTAATTGTTGTGCCAGTGAATCTGGATCCACCGTATTGCCTTCAGATTCTACAACTGCTACCTCTGTTGCCAGGTTTACAGAAACACTTTTAACTCCAGGATGTTTACAGAGATTTCGTTCTACTGCCTTAACGCAGCCAGCACACTTCATTCCTCCAACATCTAAGGTAATTTTCTTTGTAGTTAGAGTTTTTTCTAGAGGGAAGTTAGTTTTCGGGACAATTTGCATTCTCAAGAATTTGGATTTGCTACGAAACTTTAACGCATTAATAAGCTAACGCAAGTCTACGTTGCACGTTTTGAAGCGTTGTAACTCTTAAAACGTTCTTTGTGACAAATGAACGTTTCTGTTTAGTCATAGTAAGAGAACGCACTTTCCGAAGTGCTGATTCCTAATGACTGAGGACAAACCGAACGGTTTAATGTACAAGTTGAGTTGTGTAACAGCTTAAAAGCGTCTCTACTTTGAGAGTATGCGAAAATCACAGCTTTGAGAGCTAAAAATATTAACTTTTTCTAATTATCCAGATCAACAGAGCGATAACGACGACTCCAAAGTAAGTAAGTCATGTAGATTATACAGACCAGTTGTGCTGGTATCAGAGCAATCTCGCTTTTCCAAAAATCGTTGATTTCCAAACTAGATATAGCGTTGAAATATCCCAAGCCAAATAAGGCAAGTACGGCAAAGGTTGTGTTTTTACGTTTGAGCATTACCATAT
>JAQYWP010001149.1 GCA_029379285.1 Rhizonema sp. PD38 | reverse complement strand
TTTTATTTTTTTCTCCACTGCATTTATTGTCTCATTTGTCAATGCGTAAGTTCTGCATTTGTTCTGGTGACGCATAGCCGATTGTGCCAATAGAAACTGTTGTACTTAAATTATTTGAATCTGGAAAGATAGTTGTAATACTTGTTAATTCTTTGACAGATCCAAAGTCAATTAGAAATAATTTATTATCGTCTTTGCGTTTGATTAAATTTGATGGCTTAATATCACGATGAATTATATGTTTTTGATGAATAAACTCTAATATTTTAAGTACATCTTGCAACAATGAAATGACTTCATTCTCAGTAAAAACTTTACCTGGTAGGAGTTCTTTACCTAAATCATGACCATCAATAAACTCTTGGATTAGATAAAATTCTTGATTTTCTTCAAAATGAGCTAGTAGTCTTGGGATTTGATCATGGTCGTTTCCTAAGTTTTGTAGTACTTCAGCTTCACGGTAGAATAAACGCCTCGCTATCTTTAAAGCAGATGGATCAGAAAGCATTGGGTTTAATTCTTTAACAACGCACATAGGATTGCCAGGGCGCTGTATATCTTGAGCTAGGAAGGTAATACTAAATCCTCCGCGTCCCAGTATGTTGAGTATTTTGTAGCGTCCACCTACCACACTACCAGTTCCTAAAGCAGTGGTCGCTTGATTTTGATGGCTACTGACCACGGGTGATACATTTGTCCAAGCTGTTTTTAGATGATTAATGGTAAAAGAAGTTGGTGCTAGCTGCTCAGTCAAGGCGATGTAACAAGCTTCACATTGAGTAGCTCCTAAAGGATTTGCATAATTACAGTTAGGACAGGTGATCAATAAATTCTTTAGTGTTTGTGACAACTGTTGCAGCGGTTCAGAAAAAGTAAATCCACATTGACCGCAAAACGTCAGTTCCACAGGATTTTTGGCACCGCAGCATGTACATATAGTTTCCAATACCGTTGACTCTGACTCGATCTGTGTTGGGAATTCAGAAAGATTGCTAACCACAGTTTTTGGTTGTGCTTGCGACAACAAGCTAGGATTTACTGTGGTGGATAACCATAATATTGAATCTGAGTTATCAGTTTGAGATTCTATACTCGCAGCAGTTATCTGATTGGATTGTTTTTTAATTTCAACACCGCCAAGTGATCGCCAAGTTAGTGGTAATTCTGCTGGATTCTGAAAAGTCGTTGGCAACC
This sequence comes from Rhizonema sp. PD38, assembly GCA_029379285.1. Lineage (GTDB taxonomy): Bacteria > Cyanobacteriota > Cyanobacteriia > Cyanobacteriales > Nostocaceae > Rhizonema. The sequence continues at coordinate 1,799 of JAQYWP010001149.1, read as the reverse complement.
AAGTGGCACCAGGAAATTTATTCTCCAAACGATTTATCTTTTCCCTAGCTCTTCGTACCGCAAGATGTAAAGGTTTTCCCGCAGCAAATGCCTCCAGAAACCTCTGCAAAAATTTCTGTGCTACTTCATCGGGCACTGGTTCTCGCATCACTATAATATTCGGAACATCTAATTTGGCTAATTGCCTTGCTATTCCTAATCCATCACAGGAGTTAAAAATTGCTAATTGCAAGCCCCGCTTAACAGCTTTTCTCAAATCAGGCTCTAAATCATCAATCGTTATGCTTTCCTCTTCATCATTCAGATCGATAAAACCACTTTCTCCATCCTCTTCACTACGGCTGTGACCAGCAAAGAATAGTATCTGCGGTCTATGTTCGTCAATTTGCTGGCATAAGTAATCTAAGCTGGGTTTCTCTAAACGGATCAGTGTAGCATTAGAGCCTTCAGCTAATAGGTTTTTCAGCATCTCCCAGTCTTGCTCAGTCTTAATTCGCGTAGCACTGCCAAACGTTTCGGTTTTACCAAAAACTGCTATAACTTTGACTTTATCTCTAATATTCGCTATTTGTCTTTTTTTTACTGGTAAAGACAAGACCACTTCAGCCCGATAGTAATGCTGAAAAAAGTCATCCCAGAAATGCCAAGGTAAGCGCTGTAAATCAGGGTTTCCAGTCTCAAATATAACCCGAATTTCTTCAGATTCATCCTTTAGACTTTGAAACAGTGTCTCTCGGATAGGACTAAAATTAGAATCAGGTTTTAGCCAGTTATTAAGGCTTAATTTTAATTGTTTGCTGGCTTGTTTAATTTCATTAATGATAGAAGCGTCTGTACCTCCTGTGACGCTCAAGCGTTTAGAATTTCTGCTTTGCACATTATGGTCACGATAGCGTGACTGCCAATGAGTATAGTGTTTATGCAATTCTTTAGCTGGAGGTAGTTTTCCCTTTGCAGCCGCTATCCATTGGCGATCACCTTCTGTCCAAATCTGTAAGGAGACAGAAAAACCAGTCTCAAAATTACCCTCTATTAAGTTTATTACAACTAACTTACCCATTCCTAACCTCTTGTAAGCAGCTAAATCACAAAATTCTGTGTAGTATTGGCATCACCCATCTGAATCTGAACACTAAACTGTTCTCCAACCTGACCACTAATACCTAGTTGAATCCACCTATCATTATTTTTAGCTTTAACTTCAAAAAGATTTTTTCCTGAGATATCAAGCACAACACATTTAAGACCTTGTGGCAGAGTTTTACTACTACTCGAGTGCACCTGCAGATGAATGTCTCTGCCATCAGTAGATTTAGGTATAACAGCAACTACCAAGCCTAAAGAATTTTCAGAGCCTGGAATTTCTAAGTTTATTTGCTTTGCCCGTACAACACTCTCCACACTTAAAATACTTCTGGTAGCAAAAACTAAATTCGCTTTTTGTGTCCCCAAAACCTCTTCTACTGTCTGCCAACCAGCGCCAATAACATTTTGCAGCCATTGGCTTAAGCTAACTACTATTTCATCTAGAGAAATATCAAAATCCACATTTCGTACATCCTGTACAGGAATGCCCAATATTTCTGCTAGTTCTCCTGATTTAAAAAGAGCATCAAGTTTCTCAAGACTTTTTTGAGAACCATCAAAAATTAGCTCCATACAACCTTCCTCAATTCTTCGTAATTTTATTGAACCATCATCCAAAAGCTTCTGAAGATGCTGAACGATAGCTTCTAAACGTGCTGCATCCAATTTTTCTACATCGAACTCTAACTTGACACTACGTCTTGTTTCAGATT
>JAQYWP010001148.1 GCA_029379285.1 Rhizonema sp. PD38 | reverse complement strand
GTCCTACTTTTGCGACTAACCTTCCCATCGAGGTGGTGGAAACTTTCGGATCGCCACCCACGGGATATTCTTCTAAAGGTAATTCGCCTAATTCTGGCAAGGGAAATTCAAATTCTGTCACAACTGTCTTCGCTGCAGGTCCACCACCTGCGCGTTCGCAGTTTGTGCGCACGAGTTGCCAAGCTTCTTTTGATAAGGCACGTTCTTGCAACGCACTGACAATATGGGGAGCATCTAGGGTGTCTTTAGGATAGAGGTTATGAGATTTTGCTCCGCGTGCGTGGACTCCTGCACCTTTAAGTTGTTTGATAATGAAGACAGTCAGCTTACCGCTTAGTGCTGATCTCGCTGCTTTATCCACTCCTTCAAGCACCGCTTGGGTAAAAGCGAGTCGTTGCTCCAAGGAAAAAGCCGTACTATCAACGTAATCACCTGCTTGGTTTTGGTCGTCAAAGTCTTTGGCATTCACTAACACAACTTCTTCAAAACCGTTTCCTTGCCAGTAAGCGATCATCTGTTCGTTGGTTTTGAGGGAAACCATGCTGTGGTGTTCCTGGCTATAGCCGTTCCACACGAGTATTGGTAAGAAGTTGGTGACGCTGGGATAAGCGGTGTGAAAATGTGCCATTGCACTGACAATGTATGGTTCACCGAGTCCGCCGTCGCCAACAGTGAAGGGGAACAGCTTGTCTTTGTGCAGCTTGGCAGCGGCCATTGCAAAGTGTTGTCCTTGACCTAAAGGTCCTGCCGGTCCAAGAATACCGGGAATGTAGCCGGATAAATGTCCTAACAATCCGTGTTTTTCGCGGAAGCGATCGCGCAGTTGTTGGACTGTGGAAATTCCCATGTCTTCTAGCGATCGATCCAAGAACATAGCACTATAAAATCCAGGGGCATGGTGTCCCACTTCGGTGATAATATTTTTGTAACCAAGCATGACAAGAGCCGCATAAGCTTCTGCTTGACTGGCAAATCCTCCTGGGTGTCCGGAAGCTTTACTACTAGTAATTTGCAATGTCAGGTAGCGCAGGGCGTCGGCAGCAAGTAAAGTTTGGAAAACTGCCTCTGGATTTGTCGGATCGGCGATCGCCACTTCGCCCGATTCAATGACAGGTGTTCCACCATACTTCTCAAAACCTGGTAATGCTTCACCAAAATATTGAATTCCTTCACAAAAATTTGGAGATGCGGAAGTTGTCTTGGGGGTGATTGCTGTCATGCCGATTACCTAAGAATAAAGAGAGAAAAAACTGTAAATGCTTATTCAATTAATAATAAATTTTACAACTTTCAGGATGTACCAATTTATTGTTCGTTAGCAACTTAAAGATAAATACTTTAAATCTAAACTATAAAAAACCTAATTACTTTGTGTGCCAGCATTCAGGCTGTGAGCGCAACCAAGCTGTTGGCACTTGTCAGATAATAGGTGTAGTTTGTAGCTGATTGTTCTCAGTGCGCATACCTGAATACTCCATTATCCATTCGTTTCAGTAGCAAAAAAGAAGAAAAGCAGCAAACAAAATTTATGCAATTACCAAGTGGTCCGCAAACCCCAATGATAGTGCAGATGCTTCAGTGGATTTTCAATCCTATGTCATATATGGAAGCCTCTGCCAAACGCTATGGGGATATTTTTACACTGCGGTTGAATTTGCCTGTAGTTTTTGTCAGCAACCCCTTGGCACTCCAGGAGATTTTAGCAAATGATACAAAACAATTTGAAGCCCCCAGCGATTGGAACACTGTTTTTGAACCATCATTGGGCAAAAACTCTGTCATCACTCTAAGTGGGAAAGCACACCAGCGTCAACGCCAGTTATTAATGCCTCCGTTTCACGGCGAAAGGATGCGAACCTACGGACAGGTCATTAATGATATTACTGAAAATGTATTCAGAAGAGTGCAAATTGGGACATCACTCAATGTCCGTTCTTTAACACAAGCTATTACCCTGCGAGTCATCATGCAAGCTGTGTTTGGACTGTATGAAGGTTCCCGCGCCGAAGAACTAGAAAAGCTACTGCGTCTTATGCTAGGTGAAGACGCGGGTTCGCCAATGAGAACGATTATTCTTTACTTTCCCATACTCCAACGGGATTTAGGTCCCCTGACTTCTTGGGGAACCTTTCTGCGTCGCCGCGAAAAAGTTGATAAATTATTATACGCAGAAATTGCGGAACGGCGATCACACCTCGACCCTTCTCGCACAGATATCCTCAGCTTGTTAATGGCAGCTAGAGATGAAGCCGGTCAGGCAATGACGGATCAAGAGTTGCGTGATGAGTTAATGACTCTGTTAACAGCTGGTCACGAAACTACAGCAACTGCCCTTGCTTGGGCATTGTACTGGATACATAAGTTCCCTTCAGTTCGGGAAAAGCTACTAGCAGAACTTGACAGTTTGGGTGAGAATCCAGACCCGAGCACGATTTTCAAACTACCATATCTTGACGCTGTTTGCAGCGAAACATTGCGAATTTATCCAGTGGGGATGTTGACTTTTCCACGGGTGGCAAAAACACACGTCTCGCTAAGCGGGCAAGAAATCGAACCGGGTACGGTAGTTATTGGTTCTATTTATTTAACTCATCACCGTGAGGATTTGTATCCAGAACCGAAGCTATTTAAGCCAGAACGCTTTTTGGAACGGCAATTCTCTTCCTATGAGTATTTGCCTTTTGGCGGTGGTGCCAGACGTTGCATTGGCATGGCTTTTGCTTTATTTGAAATGAAAGTGGCACTTGCTAAAATTCTTTCTAGGTGGGAATTGGGGCTTGTTGATGATCGCGATTTGCGTGCGAAACGTCGTGGTTTGGTTTCAGGCCCGGAACGTCCGATCCAAATCGTGGTAAAAGGTGAACGGACGGTGATGTCTCGCAATCTGGAGACTATTGCTGGTTAAGTTTTGTTGCAAAGGCGCTAAGAGATATTTTGGTCTTTGCGTCTTTGCATGAGATTATAGAATGAACCGCAATAGACTTGGGCAGTGCGTTGGG
>JAQYWP010001147.1 GCA_029379285.1 Rhizonema sp. PD38 | reverse complement strand
ACTCCGGTGCTGGTAAATCTGGTTCATCAAAAATTTCTGAGAGTGGTAAACCTGATGATATCGAAAAGGTTGATGAGAAATAAAGCTGACGACAAATTAAGCTTTAACTAAGTCGGCTTTCGTAAAGAGCGCAACTCGATTAAGTCAGATACATAATCCACTTACCCCTATTATCATGCACCCCTCTTCCAAGTTTGGGAGAGGGGCTGGGGGTGAGGGCGAGAATCTATGACACACAACTGAGAATCGCTATAGTAGTGATCGCCTGAACCTGTTACATCTTTATCGCCAGTCGCAACTGTATCCTTATAGAGGCAGATTGCTTCAAAACTACGCCGGATTTTTTCAGCAGCAACGTACCAGTGTGCGATACTTGAGAGTGATCGCATAATTTTGATGCCCACTCAAGGTAGAAATTTCTTTGCGGGTGGCGACATTCCACAATTTTATGGTTTTGTCTGTACTTGCAGAAGCTAAAGTTTTGCCATCCGGACTAAATGCCACGCTATAGACATCACTTTTATGCCCACTCAAGGTGGAAATTTCTTTGCCTGTGGCGACATTCCACAATTTGATGGTATTGTCATCACTTGCAGAAGCTAAAGTTTTGCCATCTGGACTAAATGCCACGCTATTGACAGAACTTTTATGCTCTAACTGATTGCGATCCCTGATGTTTGACAATATATATTGTAAGTTAAACACAGGACTGTAGGCGGGATAATCTGCTAAAGATTGTTTATCTTTCACTAAAGTTTTCAAGTCCCGCCCAGTCTGCATAGCCGACAACAAACCCTCAATTTCTCCTTGTCCAAACGGATCTCGTGATAAAATTATTCCATTTTGTTCCAATTTCGTCGCTTTTTGAGCAGTTTGAAGTTCTTTTTGAGCATTACCAGCAAACACCGAAGCAACAATTGCTGCCACAAGACACACAGCCAAAAATGCGGAACCAAATCTAATGCGTTGATTAGCTTTCTTTATCTTTAAGTTGGCTTTCTTTTGGGCTGTCGTTAATGTCTCATTTGCTTCTGTTAATATTCGACTTTCCTCTTCTTTAACTGCTAAAGCTTTTTTTGTTTCCCTTTGTTCTAATTCCTGACTAGCATTTAAAAATTGATTATCCTCAGTACTCAAACTCTTATCGTTTGCCCAAATCAAAGTATCTTGCAACGCTTGTCCGCGCAACAACCGCGACTCATCCTGAAAGTGACTATCCTTCCAAGCCTTAAAACTTTCAGGATAAGGACGTAAATTTGCTAACTGCTTTTCAACCCAATTTAAATTAAAAATAGATGAATAAATTTGATTATAAACTCTTAACTTTTCCTGCTGTTCTACCACCAATCCAGTCAGGCGCAATTTCATCTGTTTGGGGCTATTATCATAAGTGAGTGGGGAATTAGACGCATCAGCGAGTAAAACTTGCTGATACAATCCCAAAAGCAGACTTGTATCCTCTCCACCACCCCGTAAAATCCGATCGCGAATCGTCTTTAAATGTTCCTGTTCATCCTGTGCTTCCCAGTTAGAAATTATCTTTGCTTGCACTAACTTCTCTACCCACTGTGCTACCTCACCTTCAGGAATTGGCAAATCAGTATTAAAAATCAGTTTACAAACTTTTTGCGTTAAAAAAGGTTGTCCTCCTGTCCAGTTTAATACCGCTGACATCATAGCCATCGGGTTGCTGGTTTTAGTCGCAAAACCTGGTAAAAGAGGTTGAGTTTCCTCTAACTTAAAACCAGCCAGTTGAATTGCTTTACCTATATTAAAAGGTGTGCGCCGTTCATCTTGAATTAAATCGGAGGGTGTCGCTACCCCAACTAAAGCAAAAGTTAACCGATGAAAATCTGGGTTGAAGTTGCGTTTTTCATAGCAGCTTCCATCGCTGATACAGAAGAACCCACTTACAAGTCTCAGCCAGGAAATGAAAAACAACAAAAAGACGAACAACAAGATATAAATTTCTCTGATGATGAATACCCAACAGGAGAAGTACCGCTAAATTCTCACTTTTATATTCAGCGTTCTCCCATTGAACAACGCTGTTACGAGGAAATTTCCAAACCTGGTTCCCTAATTCGTATCAAAGCATCCCAGCAAACAGGTAAATCTTCACTCCTAGCAAGAATTCTAGACCAAGCCAAAAGCCAAGGTGATACGATTGTGACTGTAGACTTGGGGCTTGCAGAGTCAGAGTTTTTCACCAATTTAAGTAAATTTTTGCGTTGGTTCTGCGATAATGTCATCCTAGAACTAACAACAGAAAATCAAGAACTACAGACAAAGCTAGTTCATAAGTTAGATGAACACTGGAAATTAGCCAAACGTATTGGCAGCATGAAAACATGCAAAGATTACTTCGAGCGATATATATTTCCGGAAATCAGCCAACCCATAACGTTGGCTCTAGAAGAAGTAGATAAAGTATTTGAATATCCTAAAATCTACAAGGATTTTTTTGGCTTATTACGTTCTCTCCACGAAGAAGCAAAGCGACGAGATATCTGGAAAAAACTGCGCCTGGTCATAGTACACTCAACAGAAGCCTACGTTCCTTTGGATATTAATCAATCACCATTTAACGTTGGCTTGGCAGTGGAACTACCTGATTTTACTGAGAATCAAGTAAAGGATTTAGCGCAACGATATAAAGTAGATTTGAGTCCAAAAGAAGTAGAAAGCTTAATGGCAATGGTAGGAGGGCAGCCATTTCTAGTCCGTTTAGCCTTGTATAAAATTGCTAATGCAGAGATAACTCTAGCTGAACTCTTACAAACTTCGCCTACCTCAGATGGAATTTACAAAAGTCATTTACAGCGAATAGAGTCAATTTTGGCACAGTATCCTGAACTCGAAGCAGGGATGAAAGAGGCGATTGCAACTACATCTCAGGTTGAATTAGATAAAAAGACTCGCTCAAAATTAAATGCCCTTGGGTTAGGCATCATGTAAAAATAACTTGAACAACTAGAGAGAAACTTTAGGTTTGATAAT
>JAQYWP010000014.1 GCA_029379285.1 Rhizonema sp. PD38 | reverse complement strand
GGGGGAAAGAAGTTGGTCCGAGTGTGGGACAAAGTTATAGTACTTTGGCATGGATACCAGAGTCAAATGGGAGTTGGGCATTACCGTTAAGACACGAACGGATTACCAGCTTTGAAACCCCAACTTCTCAGGCAGCAGAGCGATGGAGTGACCTGATGCCACTGCTAACTTGGCAATTGTGGCTAGCGAGGGAGGCTTGCATCGACGCCCCATTGCCTTGGCAATCAACTCACGATACACTGTCTCCAGGGCGCGTTGCACAAGCCTTTCCCCTTATTTTAGCCGCTATTGGTACTCCGGCTCAACCACCAAAAACCCGTGGAAAATCTCCTGGCCGCGCTCCCGGACACCGACCACCCCCACGTCCTACCTATCCTACTGTTAAAAAACACGCATCTAAAAAAGCTAAAACCGAAGAATCACTGAATAAAGCCGACCCCACTGCTGCTTAGTTTCGGCTAATTTCCTGATGATCTAGCTTGACTCAGCTTCAAATTTGAAGTTGAGTCCCTCTGTCCTGCCCCTGCTTGTTAATTGCTGGTTGAACCCGGATTAGTCCAAACTCCAGTAATGTTACTAGAACTTACGCAATTGCCACTCAGCTTAATTTATTGAACCGCAAAGACGCTCTTGTATGAGTAGAGTTTGCGATCAGCCTATCTCTATTACCTACTACCATCCATAAGAATAATTCTTTATTTGTAAATTGGAACATTATAGGCTGTCTTCCGTCTCCTAACGGATACAAGTATCAACATACTAATACTTGAAAAAGTTGGCGAATTGCCATAATCACCCAATCGGGTCATGTCAAAAAAAAACATGTTATTTACACTAGAAACATAACGGTTTGAAGAGTGTTCAAATTTTGATTTCAGAGGTATGGTCATGAATAAAGTTTTGAAACGGGCACTATTACCTGGTTTAGTTGTTTCAAGTCTAATTGGTGTCAATGTAACATCTGTAAAACCTGCATCTGCAGATGATCATTGGATAAGAGATGTTGGTATTGGCACCGCTGCTGGTGTCGTGTCTGGAGTGATTACTCATAATAGTTCTATCTTAAATAATGCTGTGAATGGAGCAGCTGCTGGTGCTGCGGTTCATGCAGTTGATAACGGCGCAACGCATCATAGAAATCATGACTTGGTGAAAGATACTGTAATAGGTGCAGCTACTGGTACAGCAACTGGCTTAATCACTAACCACCGTCATACTCTTAACAATGCTATTACTGGTGCAGCTGCGGGTGCTGCTATCAATATCTTGACTCGTTAATTCTTCTGCTTCTAGGGGTTTGTTGAGTTATCAGGGTAAGGGGTGTAACTCACCCAAAAGTTTTTGTTCAATTCTTTACAATACTTCGTGACAAACAAGATCCCCGACAACTTTTACGAAGTCGGGGATCTTAATTGCGTTAAGCTCAAATTATCAGGTAAAACAGAAGAAAAATTTCAAGAATGAATTTTGATAATTCACAATTAAAGCTTCATAGTTCTGTAGATCATTCTCAGCATGCATTGTGTGAAATAATAGCTGATCGCATTGCCGCAAGTCCCCATCGGCGCATCACTTTCTCTGAGTATATGGACATGGCATTATATCACCCCAAGCACGGTTACTATTCCACAAAGGCAGTGAACCTTGGGCAGCAAGGTGATTTTTTCACATCTGTCCATCTGGGTGGAGAGTTTGGTGAATTATTAATGGTACAATTTCTCCAAATGTGGGAGATAATGGGGCGTCCAGTACCGTTCTCTTTAGTAGAAATGGGTGCGGGGCAGGGTTTCTTGGCTTTAGATATTCTTAAGTCTATCCAGCAAAACTCAGATTTTTTTAAGGCTCTTAATTATATCATAGTTGAGAAGTCTTCAGCTTTGAGGCAAGAACAACAGCAACGCTTGCAAGAATTTCCTGTAAGTTGGTGCGATTTAGAGGAAATACCAAGCAACTCAATTGTTGGCTGCTTTTTTTCTAATGAATTGGTAGATGCTTTTCCCGTGCATCAATTCATTTTAAAAGATGAGCAACTACAAGAAATTTATGTAACAACCTCAACGGATGGGGAAGAGAATAAAGTCTCGGCTTCTTCAAGTCGCCCCACACCATCATTTGTAGAAGTGAGCGGGGAACCTTCAACAATTCAGCTAACTCAATATCTCGATTTAGTTGGTATCAACGCCCTAAGTGCTTATCCAGATGGTTTTCGCAGCGAAATCAATCTAGCTGCATTACATTGGTTGGGTATAGTAGCAAACCGCTTGCAGCGCGGATATGTGTTAACAATAGATTATGGCTACTCTGCAAGTCGTTACTACAACCCGAGGCGATCGCAAGGAACGCTCCAATGCTACTACCAGCATCAACGCCACAACAATCCTTATATTAACGTTGGGCGACAAGACATCACAACCCACGTTGACTTTACTGCTTTAGAGAGATGGGGTCAGAGTTGCGGAATAGATAAAGTTGGATTTACGCAGCAAGGATTATTTTTGATGGCGTTGGGTTTGGGAGAACGCCTTGCCATGCTCTCTTACACAGAACAACCTACATTTCAGTTGCTACGCCGTCGAGATTCACTACACCAACTTTTAGATCCTTTAGGATTAGGCGGCTTTGGTGTTCTCGTTCAAAATAAAGGACTGACAAAAACAGAAACCATACAACCCTTGAAAGGACTGATTGTACCAGATCAAACTTAAAAAAAACTGTATTCATCTTGCATAGGGATTACTTAGTTTAACATAGCAGTGAAACAGACATAAAAAAGGTGATATTATGAACGCCCACGAATTGTTAACGCTAGTTTTACTACTTGCCCCTGGGATCTTACTTTCAGTGTTGATTATGGTTTCTTTTGCCGCAGGGGGTTAAGGAAGCGGGGAGAAGCCTGCACCGTAGAACGCCATTTGTCTGAGCGGCAGTAGTCGGTGTTAGAAGTTCAGGGGGTTTCCCTCGTTGACACTTTGGAGAGTTGGGAAGTATTTTTAACAATCAACAACTCACAAATAGCCAGATCCTATTTCCCACTCCCCACCCCAAGACGAACGACTCCCTGACTGAATTTAAATTGAGTAAAGAATAAGGAGATTTTGATGAAGGTAGCATTTCTGGGGACTGGATTGATGGGGCAACCTATGGCTCAAAGGCTGTTAGCTGCAAAAATACAGTTAATTGCTTACAACCGTACTCCAGAAAAATTAGTACCACTACAAGCAGCAGGTGCTGAAATTGTCGAAAAACCTCACCAAGCAATTCGTGAGGCTGACTATGTCATTCTCATGCTAGCTAATACTGGTGCTATTTATAACGTATTACTTTCAGATAGATCGTCACCAGCTTTAGCAGGACGCACTATTATTCAAATGGGGACAATTACTCCCACAGAAAGTATAGAAATTAGAGATTCAGTGGTTGCCGTTGGCGGTGAGTATATAGAAGCACCTGTTTTGGGAAGTATTCCAGAAGCCGAAGCTGGAAAACTGATTGTCATGGTAGGTGCACAAAGAGAACAATATAAACGTCACTTAAAGCTATTAGAGAACTTTGGATCAGAACCTGTACTTGTGGGCTCTGTCGGAACTGCTGCTGCGCTCAAATTAGCGCTCAATCAGCTTATTGCTTCTCTGACTACTGCTTTTGCTCTCAGCCTCAGTTTTGCCCAACACCAAGGTGTCGATGTAGATTTGTTTATGCAAATTCTACGGAAAAGTGCCCTTTACGCACCTACATTTGATAAAAAACTGCAACGGATGTTGGATAGCAATTATACAAATCCTAACTTCCCCTTAAAGCATTTGATGAAAGACACCAATTTGTTCATTGATGAAGCTAAATCAATTGGTTTAAATGTCAGCAGTATCGAGGGCGTGCAGGAAGTTATAGAAATGGCAATCAAAATGTCATTTGCTAACGATGATTACTCATCAATATTTTCTGTAATTAATACAGGTGAGTAAATGGTTTATGGTTAGTAGATAGTGGCTAATTGTTAATGGTCAGTTGATAAAATAATTAACAATTAAAAATTAAAAAATTACAATTTTGGTAAAATTTCTGGTAATAACTGACCTGGGACTTTAGATAAAGCAAGATTCTGTCCTTGTATACCTAATTCATTATGAAAGGCGTGAATCGTTTTCACTACATAATTTAGTGTAGCTTGATAAGCCTCTGGTTGTTTGCTCAATCCATTTAATGCTTGCAAGTGGTTATCTAATGCTGCTTCTAGGTGTTGGGAGCGCATTGCTTTGTCACCATTGAAATAAGCATCTGTGACGAGTTTGTAATGAGCTAAACCTAAGTTGTTGTGAGTTGCGCTCATATCAAAACTTAAAGACACACCGTTTAGTGAATGAGCAAGAGCAAGTGCTTCTTTGTAAGCTACGATACAGAGTTCTAAAAACTTCTGCTGTTCTTCCTTGGGTATTTGCGATAGGTTTGCTAAGTGCGAGTAGGCAGTACCAAGATTATTTGCTGTGGCGGCGCAGGCGGCAGGAACATTAGCTGGAGTGCGATACTTTAATGCTTCGTTATAAGCTTCCACAGCAAGCGGTAGATTCTTCAATGGTTGTTCGTATTGTGCAATATTCCAGTATGCAGTACCGATATTATTTTGAATCATGCCATACTTAAGCGGTTCCTCTTCAGGGTTGTACTGAATCAGTGCTTCTTTATAAGATGCGATCGCTTTCTTCAGATGCTCGACAGGTTGGTTATATTGCGCTAAATGCCAGTAAGCTGTTCCTAAATTGTTTTGGCAGGCAGCATACTTCAATAATTCCATATCAGATGTCCGCAAGCTTAGTGCTTCGCTATAAGCTAAAACTGCTTGCTGCCAATTTTCTGCCGGGTTAGAAAATCGAGCTAAATCACCATAAGCTGTCCCGAGATTATTTTGCACTCTTGCATAAGTTTCAGAATTTGCCTGTAGCGATATTAGCTTCAAAGCCAAGTGATAAAATTCAATTGCCTGCTCTATATAAGATTGTCCGTCCTCAGAATTAGGGGGTGTACGAGATAGCATCCAATAGAGTGTGCCCAAATCGTTCAAAATATCTGGTACTTGAGGTGAGCTATCATCGTAGGTTACTGCCTCTTGATAAGCAAGAATTGCTACCATCAAGTTTTCTAAATTTGATTGTCCTTGCTCAATGCGAAGGCGATATAAGTTGCCCAAGCGATAATACACTGCTGCCAGTGCTGTCTCCGATTTTTCTTGTGCATGTAAATCCTCAATCTCTTCTAGAATTTGTCGGACTTGCAAATTTTGATCTTCATTCTCAGAAACTGTAGTATTAATTGTTGCTAGTACTAGCTCCGTTAACTCCTTATTAATGTAAGACGAAGGCAATGACGATGAGATATTGCCAGCTCTCAATGCAGTTGACTCCTGCGGAATCTGTCTGTTCTTGAGTGATTTTAACTCTCGAACTTCTGGCTGTTTTTGTCCGCGATTCACTGGTATCTGTTTTTGGAAATCAAAATCTTCTTTCGTGACGGATTCTTCCAAAATCGATTGCTCGATATGTCCTAAATCTAAACTTCTAGAACCGGAAAAACGTTCTGGCGAACTTCTATTTTGAGCTGTCGGTGTGGGTTCTCCAGCAAACACAAAAACACCTGTACGGTTTTGCCAAAACTGTGGTGCTGACTGGTTTATAGCATATAACCAAGGACGCGGCACCCATAATAGTAAGCTTGATTCTAAGAATTGGCTAGACTCGGGACTTGATAAATGTTGCTCTGTTAAACGCAAGTAGTGCAAAAATAGACGTTGTACGGCTACTGATTGCTTGGTTAGCTGCTCAACACCGACAATCTGAAATGCTGGTATAGGTAATGCCCGCCCTGGAGTATCTTTTGATGCTCCGAAGATAGGCGGTGGATAATTAGCTAACCATTGATTGATCTGGGCTATAGGATTAGGATCATTTAAATTCAACCGTAAGGTAACTAATCGCGGATAAGCTGGAGTGCTGGCTTCTTCTATATCTGATGGCTGATAGAGTACCTGTCCAACCGGATAAGCTAAAGTTGAATGCAAGCGAGCAGCAACCTGATTTCTCAGGGTTAAGTCATCGCATACCGCTACAAAAATTTGTCGCCGCAAACCAAGACTTAAGGCAAGTTTCAAGCGGTGGTATACTTGCCGATTCCAAACAAAATTATCGGTGTGTGCAGTATCATTCACGCTCTTTGCGGCTTAAAAGCCAAAACGCAGTGTACATACCCTCAAGGGGCATATGTAAGCAGCAAGTCAATAGAAAAAACTCAGAACTTAGAAGGCTTCTGTACGACTGGATGGCAATAATAGTCACTTGCATTCGTATTTCATCAGTAAAGAAGAGAAAAATTCTTCGATACTAAACCACCACCATTTTCCCATAGAGTCATTCTAAGTTCTATGTTTTGTGTTCTTCCTTATATGATTTTCAAGTTATTGTCGATCTGCTCAGGATAAATCAAGCTTAGAAAGTCTAAAATAACAGCAAGTGTAAAAATATACTGTGTACTGGGAAATACTTTTACAAATGTCAGCATTTAACATTTACTCCCTTCCGACTGTAAAATTACTTATTTCCTTTGTTCTCTTTCTTGGCTTACTTAGCTTAAGAGTGTTTTTTTAGACTGACATTCGTGTCTGGCGATTCTGGAGTAGCAATCAGCTATGAGCCTGTATAGCTGCTAACCATTAATAGCTGACTGCTTTTTAACAAACAAATATCAGGTTCCTATAGAATCAAAGAACCTGATATTGATTAAGGTTGGTTGCCAAAACCGTCTACTACGTGAAGCTTGAGACAGAGAAAGCAACAAAAATTAAACCACTTACCAAAATCGTTGCAGTAATCCCCACAATTAAGTAATTACGCTTTTGTTTATCGCTAAGAGGTTCTGCTTGATAAACTTTTGGCTCACGAGCAAAATTATTTAGACGACCGCCTTCTTCAGTTGTATAGGGCATAACTTAAATCCTTGTTCATTAAAGTTATTTTAAGTTAAATAAAGGTTATTTTTACTCTTACTCGGGGAACAAATTGCGCTCTTCGTAGTTATAAATACTCTACTGGCTCCTCCTCACTCTCTAATTTATTGTTCCAGTCAGGGGAGAACTAGCACTGGCGCTGGTTTTTACCGGCATCCTACCTGCAAGGTAAGCTAAACGACCGGCAACTGTTGCAAGATTCATGGCATAAGCCATTGCTGGAGGGTTTTGTGCTAATGCGATCGCGCTATTAATCAGTAAGGCATCTGCGCCCATTTCCATTGCTTGCGCTGCTTCGGATGGCCAACCTATGCCTGCATCTACCACTACTGGCACATTTGAATTTTCGATAATAATCTTAATATTGGCAGTTGTTGTCAACCCTTGTCCCGACCCAATAGGGGAACCCAAAGGCATTACCGTCGCACAACCTACTTCTTCCAGGCGTTTTGCTAACATGGGATCAGCGTTGATGTACGGCAACACAGCAAAACCTTCTTTAACTAATTGTTCTGCTGCTTGGAGAGTGCCAATAGGATCTGGTAGTAAATACTTGAGATCGGGAATAACTTCTAACTTTACGAAATTGTTATCTTCCTGTCCCATCAGTTTTGCCATTTCCCTACCCAACCGGGCAACGCGAATTGCCTCTTCTGCAGTTTGACAACCTGCGGTATTGGGTAACATCCAAATTTTTGTCCAATCCAGTGCTTCGGCTAAACCTTCGTGTCCGGGGGCTTTTGTCTGTACCCGTCTAACAGCTACAGTGACAATTTGACATCCACTTGCAATGACGCTTTTCTGCATTTCCTCAATACTGCGATACTTGCCAGTTCCTGTCATCAAGCGTGATGAGAAAGTTTTCCCAGCTATGGTGAGGGGAGCGTCGGGAATGGGGAATGGGGAGGAGACAGTTGCAACTGAAGAGTACTCTGAGGAACGAATTCCAGTGCTCATAACTTCGGTCGATTCTTCCTGTTGAGCAAAGGAGCTTTGGGGAGTGGGGGAGAGTGTGGGCATGATCGTGACGGTAGATGACTTTTTGTAGAAGCGTGAATAGTGGAAATAGGTGAGAAGCGAGTCAGATTTCTGGTTCCAAATCAAATCGGCAATCAATGCCGCAGTAATGGGTGCTAGGAGAATACCATTGCGGTAATGACCGATCGCAAGGGTTAAATTTTCGCAGCTACTTGTGCCCAGGATGGGTAATTCATCTGGAGTCGCAGGACGAAATCCCCACCACAACTCGTTTATAGGATAATGCTGTAGTTGGGGATATAGCCGAATAGCTCGTTGTAGTAAGGTTTGAATTTGGATGGGCGTATTGTGAGGAGTAAAACCTACATCCTCGTTACTTGCCCCAACAACGATCCTTCTGTCATGTTTAGGTACGATGTAAATATCTTGACCGTACAATACCCTCGTCAATGGTGAGGAAGGCACAATTTCTGGGACTCGAACACTAAGCATTTGCCCTTTTTTGGGCTGTACGGGTAACGGGAGTAACTCGTTTACCCAAGCACCCGTCGCTAAAACATAGTGTTCGGCACGAAAGACTCCAGCATTGGTTTGAACGCCAACCGCAACCCTTTGCTGCTGCACAATTCCTTGTACTGTAATACCTTGCTTAAGTTCAACGTTAAGAGACTGAGCCGTAGTTAACAATGCCTGTGCTAAAGCACGATTGTCCACTTGTGCATCTTCTGGATACCACCAGCCACCAACCACTTCCGCTCCCAATCCTGGCTGATAGTGATGAATAGCTTCTGTGTCCAACCAATCAGCAGGGCAGAAAGAGGGAGGGAGGGTCTCCCCCTCTTGTTCATATACTGGTGCTAAAATGCCACAAGGCGAGTATCCAATACTTGAACCACTCAATTGTTCTATTTTGCACGTCCATTCAAAATAGAGAGACTGCGATCGCCAACACAGTTCTTGCATTGCCCCTGCTGGTAGTTTTTCGGCACCTGATGCTAACATTCCTGCGGCAGCATGAGTGGCGGCAGCTTGAAAATCGCGGCAGAGGACAGTTACATTTGCCCCGCGCAATTTCAGTTCTATGGCGATCGCCAAGCCAATAACGCCGCCACCAATAATTAAAACGTCGCTATTCATTGGAGTCAAGATAGGGAAGAACTCGGAATGTCTCTACGGAAGTTGCTAAGGGGTTTGTCAGGAATCTTTACATCATTGAAAGCAAGACTGTGATGTTCTGAATTTTTTATAGGCAAATAATTTCACTTTTCAATCCACAACTGCTAATTGAAAACGACTAACTCAAAACCTCTACCACAATGCTCGAATTGGTTCGCTCTTCTGGTTTTGATTAGTATCATTTGCGTCATTTGTTTGTGATTGAGAATTTGATTTATTTGAGTTTTGGTTAACATCAGAGTTGATTGATTCAGGTGTTGTGTCGTTTGAGTTATTATTGTTCTGGGCAACACTGCTTGAGTTTCTTTTTTGGGCAACACTGGTTGCGTTTTCATTTGTCGTGGTCCCAGTTGCCGTGCTATTAACATTAATATTAGCCGGGAGTACTTTTGATGCCTTGTCTACAGGTTTAGGGACTTGAGCCGTTTGTACGCCCAAAGGAAAGTTAATACCCAGCAATGTGCCAAACAATATTGCCAAGCCTCCAGCCATCAGAATAAGTGGTGTCCATCTACCCATATTGTTTTTCTCCTTTATCTTTACAAACTAATCGAGACCTTAGACCCCAAAATCAATCAACTTGTGTCATTACATGATTTAAAACCTAAGTTTAACAGGCAAGCTCGTAGATTTTTTGTAAACTCATGGAAAGCAACACGATCTCGCTCTCTCGGCGATTGCCAATTTTCCTATGAGACTTCACCCTTAACGTAAACCGCACTTCTAAAACTGCCCATTGCTTGCCAATTCACTACCTTAGCATCGCCATTGTAGAGGTCAATACCATTTTGCAATAATATTTCCCGTAGATTTGCTCCACGGGTACAATCAGTTATTTTACCTTGAGCATTTAACATGAAAACAATGTATTCGCCATATTGTAACAATTTATGGCTAATGAGTAAAAATAGGTCATGGGTAATTGAGAATCAGTAGAAGTAATTGAGAATTAGGAATATTTCTTACAAAGAAAGGCAGATGCTTGATATCAGCTATGAGTTACGGAGAGAGGTTCCATTAAAAAATGAGCGCACTTCGGGTGTAGAGACGCCATGATTGAAGCGGATCTACATTAATCAAAAATTTGTGTCGAGCGGAGAGTAACAAGAGCCACAGGGCGTCCATTGTGAAGATAAGAGTGTTTTTATGCGTGAGAGCAGAGAATTGCTGATGCCTTCAGTAAGTTCTCCGAAGGTGACTACTTACTGAGTTTATAACTGCGGAGTTTAAGTAAGTCGGCGATAAAAAACCTAATGTATGTAAAGCTCGCGCCGGGTGTAAGCTTCCCCCGGCAGACTTTACGTAAAGAAAACTAAAGTTAATAAAAATAGCTAGTAGTCAGCCCTCTCGAGCGAAGACAGCAATCTTTCGTTTATTTATGCCGACTTACTTACATCGATAGTCATATTTAAATTTCCATTCATTCCTACTTAAAAAATCCTTAAAAAAGGTAAAATTCACTCAAGATAATAAGAATAACCTGCTTTACTTAAAGAAGAATTGATGATTTGGGATCAAGCGTCAATAGTAGCGTGATGCACTTTCCGTTGTTCGATAACGGAGAACTCACTCTCTGCTTTGCTTCAAAGGGCGCTCAGGATACAAAAATTTTTTTATGATTCAAATTTGAAAAATTTCATAAACTTTTCCTTTATCTTAAAACGATAGTGACTTACTTGCTTGATTGTCTCTTTGTCTTAGTTTTATGACAGAAAACTCCTCCCCACAAATATGGATTTATGACACTACACTTCGAGATGGTATGCAGTGCGAAGGTTTATCGGTGTCGATTGAAGATAAGTTACGCATTGCCCGGAGTTTAGATCGACTGGGAATTCCCTTTATAGAAGGCGGTTGGCCAGGTGCAAATCCCAAAGATGTACAATTTTTCTTGCATCTGCAAGAAGAGCCGCTTCAAAACTCGGAGATAGTTGCTTTTTGTTCAACTCGACGTCCTAAAACTGAAGCATCAACCGAGCCTATGCTACAAGCTATCCTTGGTTCTGGCACACGCTGGGTGACGATTTTCGGAAAATCTTGGGATTTACATGTCACAGATAGTCTCAAGACTACTCTAGCAGAAAATGTCGCGATGATACGAGACACAATTGAGTATCTTCGCACTCAAGGACGCCGGATCGTATACGATGCAGAACACTGGTTTGATGGTTATAAGCACAATCCAGATTATGCTTTACAAACATTAGAAGTAGCGATCGCTGCTGGTGCTGAATGGCTTGTACTGTGCGATACAAATGGTGGATCTCTACCCCATGAAGTTTCTCAAATTGTCCGTTCGGTTGTTAGTCATGTCTCCTCGCTCACGAATCAAGAACAATGGACTAATGACAAAAGCCGATTCCCAATTCCCCAAATAGGAATTCACACACACAACGATTCAGATACCGCAGTAGCTAATGCCTTAGCTGCTGTCATGGCAGGGGCGAGGATGGTACAAGGCACGATCAATGGATATGGTGAACGTTGCGGCAATGCAAATCTCTGTTCGATCATCCCAAATTTGCAATTAAAACTCGGCTACAAGTGTATTGAAAATAGTCAACTCTCTCAACTGACTCAAACCAGTCGCTTTATCAGCGAGGTGGTAAATCTCGCACCTGACGAACACGCCCCCTTCGTCGGACGTTCAGCTTTTGCCCATAAAGGTGGAATTCATGTCTCAGCAGTGGAACGCAATCCCCTCACTTACGAACACATTCAACCAGAACAAATTGGGAATTGTCGCCGGATAGTGATTTCTGAACACTCAGGAGTCAGTAATGTTTTAGCGAAAGCCCGCTCTTTTGGCATTGAATTGGATAAGCAAAACCCCAAAACTGCACAGATTCTGCAACGTCTCAAAACTTTGGAGAGTGAAGGCTATCAATTTGAGGCGGCAGAAGCTAGTTTTGAGTTATTAATGCGTTCCGCTTTGGGAAGTCGCCAACAGTTTTTTGAAATCAAAGGGTTTCAAGTTCATTGTGACTTAGTGGAGGGGAAAGAAAAGAGCCACGCCCTAGCAACTGTGAAAGTCGCTGTTAATGGTAAAGATATTATAGAAGCGGCAGAGGGAAACGGTCCTGTTGGAGCTTTAGATGCTGCTTTACGCAAGGCTTTGGTGAACTTCTACCCTCAAATTGCTTTGTTTGAGTTGACTGAATACAAAGTGCGGATTCTTGATGGACATGCAGGTAGTTCTGCAAAAACCCGCGTTCTGGTGGAATCGAGATCGGGTCAGCAACGCTGGACGACGGTCGGTGTCTCAACTAATATTTTGGAAGCTTCTTATCACGCGGTGGTAGAGGGATTAGAATATGGGTTATTTTTACATTTTTGTGCTACACCAGTGCTGAATGTTTCAAGCTCATAAAATTCGCACCAAACAGGAGGCAGGGAACGTTATTTGTCATTGATCAAGTTCCACAACTCTAAAAATAAGTGTTCTGAACCCTTTAACTCTCAAATTCTGATTTCGTCGAGTTCTACCGAAATCAGAAGTAGCGACTTCCGCCATTCAGATTTTTCTGTACCAAAGAGTGTCGTTCGTTTCTCAGGGTAATCGTGCGTAAGTCCTAATTTATGAAAAAATTTCCCAAGCTTGAGCAACTACCTGGCTGAGCCAGTGTCTTTGCTGCTGATCTAGCACGCTATCATCGGCTAGTACTTGGGCTGTTAATTCCTCCAAAGATTGACCCTGAGCGCGGATAATCTTAATAACACCTGCAATCGCGGAAGCAACTAATTCTTCATCAACGGGCTTTTGTCGAAGGGCAACGATTTCTTGAGGGCTGTCTGGGATGGGATAATTCATAGCGTGCGTTTAGAAAAACACAGTAATGATTAATAAACTTGACCTACTCTTAAAACTTCTTTACATAAATTCTCATATAACCGATAGGGCGGATTTTACCTTACTTTAAGCCTTTCTTTCATCTGTCTTAATGAGTAAATTAATTGGAGATTTCCGGAAATAATGAGAGAATTACTTTACATAGAAATCCCTACTCCTGATAAAGCTACTGTCTGTAATTGGTTGCAAGCAGAGTTTGAACCAGGAACCGGAGAAAAAGAGCTTACTTCAGAAGGCTTTCGCTTAAGAGTATCTAAAACTACAAATAAACAGGAGAAAGTTCCGGAAAAATTACCTGCTGAACTTTCCGTCTTCGTCTGGTCAGTACAGCGGACTACCTATTTAAAAGTATTTCGTTGGGCAGAGAAACCATCACCAGGAGAGCAGCAAATCCTCCTCCGTCTGAAGAGTGATATCCGTAACCGCTTTCCTCATCACTACCCCGAACCACCAGCGGTTAATTGTACAGGGGTATCAATTTTTACTTCTCTTGCCCCCTATTACCCCCTCACTGTTAAATATTTTCAGAAAATGCCGAACGGAGAATATGATCTATCGCGTGTCTACTGGTGGGAGCAACGATGGCGAGAAGGTGTCCGGAATCCCCAGAAACCTCGACAAGTAGTTTTTTCCCACCTTGAAGACATCAAGGGACAAGGAAGCAATTCTTCTCCTTTGTCTCCTCCTGTCTCCTCCTCTCCCCAATTTGACCTAATTTACGTCGGTGGCGCACTTGGTATCATTCATGCCACAGTCATGGCAAAACTAGGATATCGAGTGCTATTGATAGAAAGATTACCCTTTGGGCGGATGAATAGGGAATGGAATATTTCCCGTGATGAGATTCAAAGCTTGATTAATCTGGGTTTATTCACATCTGCTGAAGTAGAATCGATTATCGGACGGGAATACAAGGACGGATTTAACAAATTTTTTGATGCTTATATTGACGATAAGTTAAAAGCACCTGTCTTACACACTCCTACTGTATTAAATTTGGGTTTGGATTCTGAGAAACTACTGCGATTATTGGGGCAAAAGCTCCGAACTATCGGTGGTGAAATTTGGGATGAGACAGAATTCATCCAAGCAGACGTGAGCGCTTCACAAGTTGTCATTCATGTCAAACATTTACCCAATCAAATCAACAAGCAAGTCAGTGGACGACTGCTAGTAGATGCCATGGGAACGGCTTCACCAATCGCATGGCAATTGAATGGATGTCGTGCCTTCGACAGTGTTTGTCCAACGGTGGGAGCTGTGATTGAACGTGGATTTGAAACTGGGGTATGGGATTCCCAATATGGAGACGTTCTCAATAGCCACGGGGATATCTCGCGGGGACGGCAGTTAATATGGGAATTATTTCCCGGAGCAAATGAAGAACTGACAATTTATTTATTCCACTACCATCAAGTCAATCGTGAAAATCCCGGCTCCTTACTGGAGATGTACGAGGATTTTTTCTCGATTTTGCCAGAGTATCGGCGGTGCGATCTGGACAAGCTGGTGTGGAAAAAGCCGACATTCGGGTATATTCCAGGGCATTTTAGTGTAGGGAGTAGCGATCGCACTGTTGCTTTTGATCGCCTGATAGCAATTGGTGATGCAGCATCACTTCAGTCTCCCTTAGTGTTTACTGGCTTTGGTTCCCTAGTTCGTAACCTGGAACGTCTAACAACCTTATTAGATACTGCTCTCAAGCACGATCTCCTAAGTTTCCAACATTTAAACCGGATTCGTGCTTTCCAAAGTAATGTTTCAGTGACTTGGCTATTTTCCAAAGGAATGATGGTTCCCACTGGACAATTTTTACCACCCCAAAGAATTAATGCCATGCTCAATACCTTCTTTGGGCTCTTGGCTTCCGAACCCACAGAGGTGGCAGATAATTTCATCAAAGATAGATTTGATTGGTTTACCTTTAACCGCTTAGCCTTAAAAGCAGCTCGAAAAAACCCGGCGTTACTACTGTGGATTTGGCAACTTGCTGGTTTGAAAGATTTGTTGCGATGGCTAGGTAACTACTTTGACTTTGGTCGTCATACCCTGATCCGTGCCTTGCTAAGAAGATGGTTTCCCAGTTTTCTTAGCCGAAAACAGTCATGGTTTGAACAGCATCATCCAGCTTTATGGCTCAGGCTGTTAGCTATTAGCTACGCTCTCAATACAGGTACGCATCCTCAACATTTGAAACAGGAATTAGGAGACAGAAGACAAGACTCAGGAGTCAGGAGACAGGACTCAGGAGTCAGGAGTCAGGAGATGTAGAGACGCACAGAGAGTGTGCAAGTTCTACAGGAACTAAGAGTTAACGATTAGCTGTTATTCCCCAAAGCCCTCGTTTAAGATGACCGATGCAATTTCTTCTCCCCCAAGCCCTTGTTACCCCAGAGGGTATCCCGTCCTCTATCTAGTTCAACGGCGAAAATTTGGTAGTTCAACAAATGCCAACGACTTTCGCCGTTTAGGTGGACGCTGGGGATAAACGATTGGTGAGGGCGAGTTGACGTCACTGGAGTTGTCACTAAACGAGCTTTGGGGAGAAGTCGTCTCTGTGGACATTTCTGACCAATAGTCGTCTGAGTTCTCATTCTCAAAGTTCTCAGAATTCTTTTGATTAAGAGTCACAACTTCATCTTCTGAATTCTCAGTATCTGGAATAGATGTTGCAAAAATTTCCCAAATAGGCTGCTCGACAGAATTGTTTTTTTCGCTTTCTTCTTCTCGATTTGGAGGGGGTGGTGATGTGGATGCAGGCTGGGATCTGAAAAACATTTGAATGACACTATCCAGTTGCTCGTCTAAGTTCCCTGATATTGTTGGTGAAGCGGCTTCTGGTGTTGTTGAGCCATCAATAATTTCTGATGCTGCGGCTGGTGGGATTGGTGTTAAAGTGTCTTCAATCTCTGACGCCAAGCTGCTGTCAAAGATAGGACAAATCACCTCCTGTCCCAAATCTTTTGGCTGGTTTGTCTGTTGAAGCGCAATTCCATCTAAGAGATCATCCTGTTGGTGTGCGGGTGATGCTGATTCCTGATTTGTAAAACATTCTGTTTCTACTGACCAAGGTGGAATTGTCTGGGTATTGGAAAAAGAACTAGCTTTTTGTGAGTGTCGTGATTGCTTCAGCCCATAATCGTTTAAGGAATCATAACTGGGTAAAGGTGTCTCTAGACACTTGTCCAAAGCTGCCTTAAATTGTAGAGTCTGACGTTGTTGTCGCATTAACCTAGTACGTAGCTCTCGACACGCACTTTCTGATTGCGATAACTGGTGAGACTGTTCTGTATAGTTAGACTGAATGAGGGCACATTCCCGTTCCAACTGTGCAAGGCGTTGTTGGCTAATTTCTAGCTGTGCTTTGTAAGTTTCAACTGTAGTTTCCTGACGTTGAACAGTTTGCACGGCCGTTTCTAACTGTTGGAATAGGGAGTTTATCTGCTCTTGAGCTGCGGCTAGTTCCTGTGTTTGTTGGTTGAGGAGCGACTCTGTGACACTCGAGCGTTTTTTTTGCAGTTGTAAAGCTTTTTCCGACTCCTCTAGTGTATCTGTGAGATCTTCAACTTGCTCGTACAAATTGTTGTTGGCAGAACGCAATTCTTCATTTAATGCCAACAGTTTGTTGAATTCAGAATCAATTATTGCTTGTTTTTCACCATCAGGCTCTGCCACCCAATCCTGCTGAGGTGAACTCCGTTGTGGTTCACTCTCATACTGCGTATTTTCCGCTGGTGCTAATAGCGGTAATGCAGTAACCATATTTTCATTAGGCAAAACAGAGTAAAAGGGACAGCTTGCCTGCTGCTTGGTTTTTAGCAAATTTACAGTCTTGTCTGATTTAGCAACAGCCCTTTGCTTGGAAGTGTCAGTTTCGTTCATTCCTCTTCACCCACCAGCTAGCAAAATTACATACCTATTGCTGTCTTATCAAAATCTACTTGATAAGGCAAGGGTAACTCCACCAGTTTTAACACTTGCTTTAAAAAATATTGACCAAAAAGTACGTAATGGACAAGATTTTTTTAAATTCAAAGAGTTTGCTTTTAACCTCATATTCCATACAACTGACCCTCTAACTTATCGATCCATTGTTGATTAGATGAACCAGAGGAGGCGGCACGGGCTGACGATCACGCTTGCCGCAAATTTTACCACGCACTCCTCATACACAATAAAAAGCACTGGTCATCAACCTTTGTTTCTGCGTCTTTCAGTTTCAATGGCAGCGGAAAATCGCAATTACGTATTTACATTTACATATGTACTATATAATACATATGTAAATGTAACGATATCTGTAGTCGCTACCATCAATCGCGTTTACAAAGACAACTAGAAAATACACTGATCCAAATATGAGTTCGGAGAAACTTATAGAGGTTACAAAGGAAGGCATTCGGCTAAAAGTAAATTTTCGCGAATATCATACATTTGTGTGAGCTGAGAGTACCATAAGATGCATCCACAGCCTTCAGGAGTAGTGAGTACTGTTTTGGTGAATGCCACAAGGAAAGCACGCGGGATCTCAGCAGGTGAACTCCGAGCACCTGTGCATCACTTCGGAAACCAAAAGCATTCCTTGCTTTAGAGCGCTTACTCCCATGCAATAAAACCAGTATTACTTAATGAGCCGAGACGATTTTTTAATTCGAAGCGAGCGGTATTAGCACTTGACTCTTTTCTACTACAATTGGATGCAACTTTGTATCTACAAATAACTTTTGAAATAAACACTCCGTCTTGCTTCCATTTCTCCCTTGGGGAAAACGCATTTTAACTTTATAATTTTTGGAAATATTTGCCAATGCCGTATATAACATCCGCTAAGGAAATGAGTTATCTTGTTACTGAATATACTAAAGCGACGACTTTATGGATAGACACAGAAGTCGCTGACTATCGAAGTCGTCAACCAAGATTGTCACTGATTCAGATATTGGACGATCCAACAGATTTAAGTGGCGATCGCATCTACCTTTTGGATGTTCTAGATAAACCCGGTATCGTGACTGATTTTATTGACAAAATTATAGCTGCTCCAGCTATTGAAAAAGTTTTTCATAATGCTAGCTACGATCTAAAACTTCTAGGAGGTAGCAAGAAAGCCAATAATATAACTTGCACTTTAGAAATGGCGAAAAAGTTTCCTTACTATATCTTGCCATTGCCAAACTACCAACTAAAAACTCTAGCCACAGAGATTTGTCATTTCCAAAATATAGATAAACAAGAACAAAGTAGTGATTGGGGACAGCGACCTTTGAGTGAAGAACAAAAAGAGTATGCTTACCTAGACTGTATTTATCTTGCTCAAGTGCATCTGCGTCTGGTAGAATTAAGCAAAGAAATGAATTCCGATCCGGCAACAGAAAACCTAACATTACTTAGTAACAAATATAAACAGCTTGAGCAACAGTGGAAACTGTTGAACTCAGAATTTGAGCATTTGCAAGAGCGAATAAAAAAAGCAATGCAGGCTCAAAGTGTATCAGAAACCATCGACTTCAAACTGAATTCATATGAAAGAAAAACAGTGAAGGTATCGTTTACAGAGCTAACAAGGCTAGTAGAAACCCAAGACATTAATTTAGATTTTCCCATTACACTGACTCAGAAACTCCAAAAAGAGCTAGGTGAAAATCTTGAACAACTGTCTGTAAATATTGAAAAAACGACGGCTTGGCGACTAACTTCTAAAACTCAAGAAAGTGACTTTGAAGATGATTAGATTATCATCAAGGGTAGCGAAAGCTTTATGTAGAACTGCACTAATTCTCTTTGTGCCACTCGCAACTGTTTCCTGTGCAAAGAACAAAGATGTATTAGTGACAGAAATAGGAGTGAGTTCTCCTAAGCAATCAACATCTAAACCAACCAAAGCTAAGGATTTTTACATTCAAGGTCAGCAAAACCATATTAAAGGAAATCAACAAGGCGCGATCTCATCTTACACTAAAGCGATTAGCCTCAATCCCAACTTTGCTGCCGCATACAATAGCCGAGGACTTGTCCACTTTGATATGGGGGACAAGCCGGAGGCAATAGACGATTATAGTGAAGCTCTTCGTCTCAATCCTAACGATCCTATTGCTTACAATAACCGAGGAGATGCTCGCGCTGCACAAGGAGATAGAAACGGGGCAATAGATGATTATGAACAAGCTATTCGCCTTGCGCCCAACTTTGCCCAAGCTTATAATAACAAGGGCAATGCTCATGCCGCTCAAGGAGATAGAAACGAGGCTATCAATGATTACAGTCAAGCTGTTCGCTTGAATCCCAAGTATGCTGTTGCCTATAACAATCGAGGGAATGCCCGTGCGGCACAAGGCGACTTGCCAGGGGCGATTGAAGATTATAACCAAGCTATTCGCCTCAATAGCAATTTTGCAGCAGCCTACAACAATCGTGGAAATGCCTATGCTGCCCAAGGAGATAAGCAGGCGGCGATCACTGACTTACAGCAAGCAGCAAATATTTTTCAAAAACAGAATAACCAGCAATTATACGAACAAGTTATAGAGAATCTTAAAGAGATTCAGTAACCTAGAGATGTGCCTAGCTGACGACTGCGAGCATAGGCGATCGCCACGAAGCGACTAGCGAAAATGACTTTACTAGAAACAGGAGAAGATACGAGCAGATCCAAATCCCCTCTTTCAAACAAGGCAACTAAGCTGTATCCCATTGCCATCGTTAAGGCGTAACAAAATCCCAACAGCCACACTCCAACAGCGAGCCAAATGGCCAGATCGGGAATAGTGCCAAAGACTACTTCTTGTCGAACATCTCCTAGAGAAAACCACAGAGACACAAACAAGCTTGTAAACAGTAGACTCAAAATAGTTGTGGCGATCACTACAGCAGGTTTAGTGCTAATTTCACGCCACCATAAACGCAGTTCGTGGCGAAGTAACCAAGGTAATGTACCTACTTTCATTCTCATCAGTGTAGCGTGGTCAGTATCCTTTAAGAGCGATTGTATAGCAATCAAAATTTTCTGCAACACTGCTCATCCCATATGCTGAATCTTTGTGATTTTGAATGTATAGCTTTTTGGGTTTGATATATCACTTTACTCGCTAAATTTCTAGTAAAAACCCAGAAATAGCTTTATAACTAAATATTCCTTGCACCATGTGAGATCTGCAGGATGATGACATCCTGTCCCTGAACTGTATATAAGATCAAATAATTACCATAGGAAACCTTGCGGATACTATCGCCGTATTCTGGTGCAAGTACATAGCCTCTAGGTGCATCCACAATCCGTTCGCAACGCTTTCTGATTTATTGCACAAACGAGATGGCACGTGCAGGATTATCCATAGCGATGTAGTCTGCAATCTGTTCAAGGTCTTCTTCAGCACGTGCGGTAAAAATACAGGACATAAAAGAGCATAAAACGAGCCTTGGGGAATCTGTAAGCTGAGATTATTCACGGCTTGATAAGAACCGTAACGTTTATTGAGAGTTGAGAGTTCGAGTGCGAGCATTATTAGGTAGTACTAGCAACTTACGCTATTATGAGCGATCGCCCGAGTCAAGTTGCCTTTATTGGAGTGCGAAGTGCTGACGCGCCGCTCCGAAGATGAAATCTCTACGTATAATTTTGTCATTCATCCGGCAACGTGGTAGATAGTAGTAGTACAGAAAAACTATGCAATGACCAGAATCCCTTTTGACCAACTATCTAAGCAATTTCTTGAGGAATTCCTAACTCCCTTAGGCACAGTAGAGAGAAGTCTGGAAGTTCCAGGAGAGTCACGCTTTGTTGATATTTGGTTTGTACCATCACCGCAGCCTGTAACTCAACCTGTAGTCTTGGGTCTACTTAGTAGGATAGCAGTAACACCCTGTCTAATTGAGCCATTTCGCAATCAACCCACGTTCACACAGGTAAGGAATTGCTTGCTCAAACTGTTATTAGTCCAAGCTGACTTTCAACGTAAAGCTAGACGAGATGAGGAAAGTATCAAAGAAGCTGAGCTACCCCAATTGTGGATTTTTGCCTCCACTGCCTCAGATAACCTTCTCAACAAATTTGATGCCAAAGTGCGCGAGACTTGGTTAGAGGGAGTTTACTTTTTGGCAGATGCTCTCAAGACGGCAATTATTGCTATCGATAGATTGCCAACAACCCAAGAAACTCTTTTACTAAGGATTTTAGGTAAAGGCATAACACAGCAACAGGCAATTAATGAAGTTCTTGCTTTACCCCGAGAAGACCCCCGACGCTCTATCACATTACAATTGTTAGCAAACTGGAAGATTACCATAGAAGTGAATACAGTAACAGATGAAGAGGAGAGGGCGCTGATTATGGCTTTATCACCTGCTTTCTTAGAGTGGGAGCAACAGATAGAACGTCGAGGAATCCAGCAAGGTATCGAACAAGGTATCGAACAAGGTATCGAACAAGGCATCGAACAAGGCATCGAACAAGGGCAACGCCTAGTTGTAGAAAACCTGCTCAAGGTACGCTTTGGTGAACTAGACTCTGAGCTTGCTGCCATCATCCCGCCATTGTTAGAGTTGTCAACAGAGGAATATACCCACTTACTACTGCAACTGTCTAAACAAGAGTTGCTAGAGCGGTTTGGGCGTCCAAATACGTGATAGATAATTTCGCATAATCGCACTTGGGCAAAAATGAGGGTGGACATTGCCCATCCCAATTTTTGCCAAACACTTAGGTGTACATTGTTACTAAGAAGGGCTAGGGAGGATTAAAGCCTTAACTGAACTGTTTTGCATCACAGCAATAATTCGTTAACCGACACTAGCGCTCTTGGTTTCCCGGCTTGAAGCAGCTGCCGCGTAAAGAAGAACACTCAAAAATACGGTCAAGAATGCTCCTCAAGAATCAGTGTAGAATCAGCGGTACGTCCAAACTCTTCAGGTGTGTATTGCAGATGAACCTCAGCCCCAGGATAGATGAAAGTTCCAGAAGTGACAGAACGCACTAAGTAGTGAAGGTGATAAACTCCTGGTTCAAGATGATCTGCATAAGCGACGATGCGATCGCCATAAATTGTTTTGAAACCGACTTCCCAGTTGTCAGCTTTTGCCAGTAATGCAGGAGTAGACGTTTGAAAAGTTGTATCCACAGCCTCAAACCCGGCAGGAAGGGGATCGCTGATAATGACATGTTCTACGGGATGATCGGCGATAATCTCCAAACCAATATCATACACCTGTCCACTGAATAAAGATAATGGTTTATCAAAGGCATAAAGATCTATTCTTTGTAGCATCTCTTCACCTACGCGACTAATGTCCCGCGTGACTCGTAAACCGTTAAACCTCCCCGGTTGATTTCCCTGCAAGCGGTAGCGATAAGCAGCTAGATAGTGTAATTCACCAGCTCCTGATTTTTGAAGCAGCAGATCGTGGTTACCACGCGGTAACTCAGCTATGGGGACTTTCACCTCTAAGTTGGAATTGCGATCGCTCATCAATCGCTTTTCTCCCAGCTTTTTCCCTGCCAGTTGCACTTTGTTCAGAAGGCAGAAGGCAGCTATGATACCCACGCTTAAAAACGTGGGATTGAAATAAGGACGCCGTATTTCTTGCGAAGTCT